>JAAYEN010000233.1 GCA_012728775.1 Tissierellia bacterium | reverse complement strand
TTTGTATTTATGGGTGCAAATATAGATGCTATTAAAACCGCTGGCGATTTTGGAATAAATGCAGATAGAGCTACGAACTTTGTAGCAGATGGAGATGGGATTAGTATAAATTATCGTTCTATTAATAATTTGATTGAAAACTATAGAACTTATTCTGAAATCTCGGAAGATTGGGATGCAGAAATTAGAGAAGATTATGAAAAAAGGCAGAGTAAGAAAAAATAATATATAGAACTTTCTCAATTGTTTAAATCCATGGTTTTTACGCCATGGATTTTTTATTCAAAATAATCTATATAAGTTTTGACTGCGATTCCAGTTTCTTTATGATAAACTACTCCCTCGCAGTGGGGCCAGTTTGCACCTTCTTCATTTTTTTTAGCTTTTTCATATTCATCACTTTTTGCAATTTCCACGGTACCTTCTATGTGATTTGGTCTAGATTCAATGTATATAACATCATTTTCATATCCAGGAATTTCTTCGATTTTATGACTAAAATTTTCTAGTCCTTCTTCTTTTGCTAAATAAGATAAACGATTCATCATATAGTTATAATTATTGGCATAACTGTTTTGGGAGTCCATTAACTTTTTATATGTTTCTTCATTTCCTCTAGACATTTCTTTAACCGATGGTCCAAACTCAGCTCCATCTTCAGCTAATATAATTTCACCAAATTCATATTTGCTATTCTTTAAATCTTCTTTATCATTTACAAAATTATATCTATACTCTATTGGCATGGCAAACCCACTTTCTCCATCAAAAATACCATTTGCATAAGAAAAGTTTTCATTAAACACATTTGCTAATATGATTAAATTTCCGTTTTCGTAGAACCTATCCACCAATGTGATTGCATATACTCCAATTGGGTTATTTTCTTTTGAAAACCAGTCTTTGGTTATATCAGATTTTAGGCGATTTTCTATATCTATCTCAAATATCTTAGATTTTATATCTATTTCTGAAGTCAGTACACTTTTCAATTCGTCATTTTTATAGAAGTTATAATAGTATAAACCATCAGAAGAATATGGTTTTGATTCAATCATTTCTATTCTTTTATCTTTATCCAAATTAATCACCATGGTTTTATCGTCATAAGCAGAATCGAATATATCTTTTGAGTTTTCATAATTTAGCTTAGAAAGCATATTTATATAATCACTAATTTCTTCGTTTCCAATACTAAATTCATATGGGATAAAGGATTCAGCGGAGATTCGTAAATCTTGGGCATAAACATAAATTTTCATTTCATCAAATTCTATTTTTTCTCCATTTTGAAATTCAAAACTATATGCTTTTTCTTCCGTAATTTCCTCTTGAGTTATTTCTTCTTCAATTATTTTTTCTTCAACTTTTTCATTCCCTTCAGTTTTATTACAAGAAGTGAGAATAAAAAGTGAGAGAATTATTAATATGTATTTTTTCAATTTTACACCTACCTTTATCATAATAATATCATTAGTTTAGATAAAAAAAGGTTAATATTTAGTTACAATACTCAAAAATTTTACTTTTAGAGTATAATATTAAATAGGTGATAAAATGAAAACACTATACTTACTTAGACATGGAAAAAGTAGCTGGGATAATCAGAAATTAAGTGATTTTAATAGATCATTAAACAATAGAGGAACAAAGGAAGCTAAAGAATTGGCTGAATATATGGCAAATAATAGATACATTCCAGAAATAATTCTTTGTTCATCTGCAAAAAGAACTAGGGAAACTTTGGAGCCGATTTTAGAGGCTTTGGAATTTGGTGGAGAAGTTAAATATCTGGAAAATTTATACCTAGCCAGTGCTTATGTAATAGGTGAAGTGATAAATTCTGTTAATGCAGAGACCTTATTGGTTGTAGGACATAATCCTGGTATTGAAGACTATTTAAGTAAACTTGTTGGCGAGGAATTGAATATGAAAACCTGCCATCTTGCAGTTATAGATTTTGAAAATAAAATTCTTAAAGATTTCCTCCGACCAAAAGATTTTCAATCAGAGGTGAAAAAATAATTGAATAAAATATTTATTGTTGAAGACGATCCTATTATTGCTAACTCCATAAAAAGCAATTTAACTTCTTGGAGATTTGAGGTAAGAGTTTCGGAAGATTATAAAAATGTCATAGAAGAATTTCAAAAATTTTCTCCTAATTTGGTCTTGTTAGATATTACTTTACCATTTTTTAACGGATATCATTGGTGTAAGATGATTAGGGAAAAATCTACTGTACCGATTATATTTTTGTCTTCCTCTTCTGAAAATCTAAATATTATAATGGCCATGGACTTAGGAGCAGATGATTATATCACCAAGCCTTTTAATATGGATATTTTGCTTGCAAAAATTCGTGCTTTACTTCGCAGGAGTTATGACTTTGTTTCTGATATTAATTTTGTTTATCATAATGGATTGGAATTGAATTTGTCAGAAATGAAAGTTTCCTATGAGGGAAAAACGGAAATTCTTACGAAAAACGAATTTAAAATTTTAGAATTACTTTTGAAAAATAAAGGCAGTGTTATAACAAGAGAAAAACTGATGAAAAGACTTTGGATGTCAGATGAATACATAGATGACAATACATTGACAGTAAATGTTGCAAGACTAAGGACTAGATTGAAGGAAATAGGAGTTGGGGATTTAATTATTACTAAAGTTGGAGTAGGTTATTATGTCCAAGGAAATTAGTTATATTAAATACTTAAAAAATAGAAAATTTGAAATGCTTTTTGCGATTTTTGTATGTATTATTTTCTCTGGATTGTTATTTGGAAACAATGTTGATGCAAAGATAGCAGTTTATGGACTTGTTTTGTCTTTTGTATTTTTATTCTTTTTTAGTTTACTAAGATTTTATTTTTATCAAAAGAAATACAATCATATTTTAGAATTTATTAGAAACGATAGTTTGGAATTTTCAGGAAAGATTGATGATGATATAAGTAAATTATTGATTAATGAGCAGGAAGATATTAAGAGGAATCAATCTAAGGAACTATCTGATGACAAAGAAAATTTAGATAAGATGAACGAATTCTATACTCTTTGGGCTCATCAAATAAAAACTCCTATTGCAGCGGCGAATTTGTTAATAGAAGATGAGGGAAGTTTGGATGATTTGCAGCTTGAGATACTGAGAATAGAAGATTATGTAAATGTATTACTTGCATATTTTAGGCATCATTCTTATAGCACGGATTATGTATTTAGAGAAGTATCTTTAGACGATGTTATTAAATCTGTAATTCGAAAATATTCAGCATTATTTATTAAGAAGGGAATAAAATTAAATTATATTGAAAGGGATATTAAATTAATAACTGATGAAAAATGGTTAGGATTTATTATAGAACAAATTTTATCCAATTCCTTGAAATATACAGATAAGGGTGAAATAGAAATTAGATTTTCAAATGAAGAGTTGATTATAAGAGATACGGGAATAGGAATACAAGAATCCGATCTACCTAGAATTTTTGAACTGGGCTTTACAGGATTTAATGGCAGAATATATTCTAAATCCACAGGCATTGGTCTTAATTTAGTGAAGTCTATTTCAGATAGGCTTAATATAGACGTGAAAGTAGATTCTAAAATTTCAGAATTTACTGAAGTTAGATTGAAATTCGAAAATATTTCCAATCTTACAAAAATGTAAGACTTAAAGAGAAAATGTAAGCTTTTATTAGGGCGAACTTTTTCTTTTTTTAATATAATTTGGACAAGGAGTTGATGATATGTCTTTGTTTGAAGTTACAGGATTGAAAAAAGTTTATTCTTCTAAACTTTCTACTATAAAAGTAGAGGCGTTAAATGAAATAACATTTAGTGTTGAGTCTGGAGAATTCGTTGCTATAATGGGGGAATCAGGAAGTGGCAAGACGACCTTGTTAAATATTTTGGCCCTATTAGATAGACCTACTGAAGGGAAGATTGTATTAAATAATATAGATTTGAGCACTATAAAAGAAAACGAAATGGCTAGATTTAGAAGAGATAATTTAGGATACATTTTCCAAGATTACAATCTCATAGACAATCTTACTGTAAAAGACAATGTGTTGTTACCACTTGTACTTAAAGAAGAAGATATTAAAACTATGGAAGAAAAAATAGATCCAGTTTTAGAAAAACTAAATATTAAAAAAATAAAAAATAAATATCCCTATGAAATTTCAGGTGGAGAGGGACAAAGAACTGCAGTTGCAAGAGCATTAATTACAAATCCGAAAATTATATTTGCCGATGAACCTACTGGCGCTTTGGATTCCAAATCATCGGACAGATTACTGGAACAATTTGTAGAAATTAATTCTATGGGCCAGACGATTTTAATGGTAACTCACTCGATAAAAGCGGCTTCTTATGCCAGTAGAGTTTTGTTTATTAAAGATGGACAGGTTTTTCACCAAATTTATAAAGGAAATAAAACTCAAAATGAAGTTATGGAAGACATTAGTAATACAGTAGCACAACTGGGTAGGGGTGTAGATTAATATGAAAAATCTATATAGGAAACTATCATTGAATGGAATATCAAAAAACTTAAATATCTATCTGCCCTTTGGAATTGCTTACGGATTCTTAGTTATGGTTTTCAATATTTTAGTAAATATAGTAGAAAATAAAACTTTGGTTCAATTTTCAGGAATGCGTTATGTAAGTATGTTATTGGGTTTGGGGCAGTCTGTAATGATACTGTTTTCAATAATATTTTTGCTTTATGCTGACAATTATATTATGAAAAAACGCAGAGTAGAATTTGGGCTATATAATGTATTGGGATTGGAAAAAAAGCAAATTTCAAAAGTTGTAGTATTTGAAATAATAATAGTTGGTATAGTATCAATTTTATCTGGAATATTTCTATCTAATTTGCTATACAAATTGATTGGAGATATGTATTTTAAAATAATAGATTTTTCTGGAGAAAATACATTTATTCCCGACTTAAATAACTCTTTAAAAGCTTTAGTAGTATTTTCAGTTATTGGAATATTAATTATTGTATCTAGGATTTTGGATATCTATAGAACTTCATCCATTGATCTGTTTACTAAGTCTAAAAAGATGGAAGGAAGTTTTATACCAGTATCGATAAAAGCAATTTTGGGCTTACTTTCCATAGGCGCTGGATATTATATCGCTTTATCTCTTAAAAATCCTACGGATGCATTAAATCTATTTTTATTAGCAGTGGTCTTGGTAATTATAGGAACATATTGGGGTTTTAGTGCTATAAGTGCTGTAATATTAAATTTTTTAAAGCTTAACAAAAATTTTTACTACAAGATTAACAATTTCGTAGCCATATCTGGACTTAGGCAGAGGATTAAACAAAATTCTGATGGTTTGGCCAGCATTTGCATAATGAGTTGTGCTGCATTGGTACTTTTAGGATCTGCAGTTGCTTTATACTACACATCAAATAGAATGATTGATGAGATGGTGCCACGTGATTTTTCTGTAAAGATAAATTATTCTGAAAATCAAGAAGATTCAAATATATTTGAAGACATTAAAAAAATCATTGCAGATAATGGCGGAAGCATGAAAGACGAATTGGATATAAACTATGCTTTGACCATAGGTGAAGTTGTTGATGGGCAAGTAAAAAAATTTATTGATCTAAATGACCGATATAATTTTGATAATTTGACTATGCTATTTTTTATAGATATCAATAGCCTTGAAGGATATAGTGGGGAACTTGAGAATAATGAAGCGTGGTATTTCTCAAAAGATCAAAGTGAAAATTTTGGAATAACTATAGGTGATACAAAAATAAATACAGTAAAAAAATTAGACAATTATGCATTTTCCAATTCTATAAATGAAATGTCTATTTTCAATACTATATATTATTTTGTAAAAGACGTTGAAGGATTAAAAAGCAAGTATCCAGAAATTTTAGATGATTATCACTACTATGCTTTTGATGTGGAAAACATAGAGTCTTTAAACCTTTACGAACAAATAATAGAACTCCCATATCAAAGAACGAAAATAATTGAAAGAAGTATAGACAAGGCAGACTTTATGGGGATTTATGGCTCGGTGTTTTTTGTAGGAATATTTTTGGGAATTGTATTTATTATTGCAACAGCTCTTGTAATATACTACAAACAACTATCTGAAGGTTATGAAGATAGATATAGATTTAAAATTTATAGAAACGTAGGTATGACCGAAAAAGAGGTAAAGAAAAGTATTGCAACACAGGTGAAAACAATATTTTTCCTTCCCCCAATTACTGCTGGAATTCACATTGCAGTTGCATTTAATACAGTAAGCTATTTGTTGTCGATAATTGGCTTATACAATGTTAAATACAAAATAATGGCATTTGCTGGAGTATATGTATTTTATTTATTAACTTATTTTGCAATTTACAAATTGACTTCCAATTCGTATTACAAAATAATATCAGAATAAATATATAGTATAATAGGCAGAAGAATAATTTCCTCTTTAGTTTATGCAATCAGCAGTTTATAAGATATTGTAACTAATAATTAACTTATGATAAGATAGTTATTAGTTACAATAACAATAATAAGACTAAAGGAAACTGAAATGACAAATATAATAATGCTACTGTTTACATTTATAGGAGCACTCCTAGGTATATATGCTCAAGATATTTCGTATTTTCTATATTATAATTTTGGACTATCACTTACGATAAGCATTGTATCATTTACAATTTTAAGTTTATTACTATTTATTTTGCCATACATTTGGTTATCTAAAAAAATAAAAGAAGGAG
>JAAYEN010000248.1 GCA_012728775.1 Tissierellia bacterium | reverse complement strand
ATGAATTTTAATGATGCTTTGTGAATAATTTCTATATTCTTCCTAGGAGAAGTACCTAGCATTTCGTCTTCAATATCTGAAAACAAACTAAAATTAAAGGTAGAAAAATTCTCCCTTTCCAAGATTTTTTCCAAATTGCTCATTTTATAGTATTCTTTGGCGATTTCTTGTTTAAAACAAGTGCATTCTTCAGATTCAATAAAGCCGGTGTCCTTACATTTTTCGCAGTAATAAAGGGGCTCTAAAAAATCTTCTGGATATCCGTGGAGCAAAAGCTGAGCTGTCTTTGCTCCTTTTAAATCTTCTAGTTCTGTCGCATAATCTACGTTTTTTCCCCTGAGTAAATCCAGTCCACTTTTAATTGCAATTTTTCTAATTTGGTCGTCAATTTCTTCTATCAATGGAATTTCTTTATAAAGATTTTCTATTTTATCCTTTAGCATCTCTTCGCTTTCCATTCGCTTATATTCGTATTCTCTTATTATTTTTTTATAAATATTGGATTTACTACTCACCTTGTTCACCTCGTTTTCGAGTTAACTCCCTAGCTATTTTATCCAAGTCTTCATTGGAATATTCAGAGCTTTGGCCGGTAAAGTTTTGAAATTTTGTTTTTGGATTTGAGGGTTTTCTAGTAGTTCTTACGTCTTTTTTTGCTATATCTTCAAGGGTTTCGACGCCCAAATCTTTCCATTTTAATAAAATGCTGTTCACATAGTTTATAGATGGTCTGGAAATTTGTGAAGTTCTAGATATGGCTTCATCGATTACTTCTTCTGAAAATTTATGATTATCGTACCAGGAGTTAATCAATTTTATTTCAGGCTCTGAAACCGTTCTAAATTGTAGCCCCATTTTTCTAAGGACAGAGTTTTTCCTAACGTATTTTTCGTCTGTTGATTTCAATTCTTCTTCTATTTCTTCAACTGTGGAAAGCTTTTTGTCATACCAAGACATGACTATTGCCCTTACGTAGTTTATACTCACTCGTTTCTTTTTTTCCGTTGCAAATTCTATGGCAATTTCCACCATTTCTGGACTCATATTAAAATCTGAGATCCAACTGATAATTTCCATTTTTTCAGTAGGTGTGGTTGGTCTTCGCATAAAGTAATCCACATTGTTGAACATATTTCGTATGGAATCACTTCCCATTAAGTCCACTAATACCTGCTCTCTAGGCCTTTCTTCCATAACAGTTTGGGATTGAATTAGTCTTAATTTCAAATTTTTAAAGACTATATCATAGGTTTCGTCTACCTTAAGTCTCTTTTCAATGACTCCTTCTTTTTCCCAATAATCCCAAGCATTTTCCACATCTTGTAATGTCAATCTTAAATTTTTTGCCAATTTTTCGTTATCTAATCTATAATCACTTGATTTTGAAAGCATGTGTTTATAGGCATACAAATAAACCTTTACATAAGATCCGTTGGCCATGGGCATAAAATCTTCTATAAAGATATTTTCTATCTGTGTACTTCCAAAGTCTATATCACTTTTTTCAATAACAAAGTTCAAATTTAAATTCCTCTTTCTGTAATTCCATCCTGTAAATATAATTGTACAATTT
>JAAYEN010000180.1 GCA_012728775.1 Tissierellia bacterium | reverse complement strand
AAGAAAAGACTTAGTCAGTGCTTTAGGCTCCTATGCAGAACTAAAACACGATACAGTTTTGTATGGAAAACAAGTTATGGCAGAAATGGGCGGTGGTGGTCCTGTAGAAATACCTAAGGGTTATGTAGAGCCTAATTTAGAGTTATATGAAAAACTATCTTGGCTATTAGAATATACAAAAGTAAACTTAGAAGACAGAGAAATGCTTTCTGACGACCAAAAACACACATTAGATAGATTCCAAGAGATTGTAAATGAAATGATTAGACTTTCTAAAAAAGAATTAAATGAAGAAGCCTTCACAGAAGACGATTACCAACAATTATTCCAAATAGGCGGTTGGATGGAAGGTATAGCAATAGGATTTGTTCAAGGAGAAGGAGAACACGGTTTATCCTATTGGTATGAGATAGAAAACGAGACAGACAGAAGAATGCCGGTAGTGGTGGACCTTATGAGTGTAGCAGAGAATTCAGTGGGAGTTCCAGAAGGATATTCCTCCATAGCAACAGGAAAACCAGCAGAGATATATGTAGTATATCCCCAAGACGGAGAACTTCATTTAGGTAGAGGCGGAGTATTTACCTACCACGAATTCATTTCCGAAGAAAGACTTACCGACGAAAAATGGCAAGAAAAACTCCTAACAGAAGAAGTAGAGCTACCATATTGGTACGAAGATATAATATTTGAAGAAAAAATAGAATTTGAAGGAAATTTGGAAAATTACGATTGGTAATAAAAGTTTGCCATCACTTTGACTCCTTGAAAGATATCAAGGAGTTTTTATTTTAAATAAAAGTGGAGAATTTACTCTTTCTGTATTAGAATAGATAAAATGAATAAAGTCGAAATCTTGGACTTTTAAAGGGGAAATTAATAATAAAATGGGAACTAAATTAAAGGAATTTTTACAAAAGAAAGATATAGAAATATCAGTCCAAAGATATTTTATAGAAGCACTGGGTTTAATGGCTTACGGACTATTTGCTTCCTTGCTTGTTGGCACGATATTAAATACCATAGGAAAACAGTTAAATATTTTATTTTTAAGTGAAACTATATGGCCAATAGCTCAACAGATGACAGGAGCTGCCATAGGCGTGGCAGTAGCTTATGCCTTGAAATCTCCACCACTTGTTCTATTTGCATCTACAATTACAGGAACTGCTGGAAATGCTCTCGGCGGTCCAGCGGGTGCTTATTGTGCAGCTTTAGTGGGAGCTGAGTTTGGTAAGATGATTTCTAAAGAAACAAAATTGGATATAGTTTTAACTCCTGCTATTACAATTTTATTGGGAGTTTTTATAGCATCTTTAGTTGGACCTCCAATCGGTGGATTTATGACTGCAACTGGTGAATTTATTATGTACGCCACTACTCTACGACCATTTTTAATGGGAATTATTGTATCAGTAGTAGTTGGTGCTGTACTTACACTTCCCATTAGCAGTGCTGCCCTTTGTATGATGCTTGGACTTTCTGGAATTGCCGCAGGTGCTGCCACTGCCGGATGTTGTGCCCATATGGTTGGGTTTGCATTTTTAAGCTTTAAAGAAAATGGTTGGGGAGGAGTAGCTGCCCAAGGTTTAGGAACTTCAATGCTTCAAGTCCCTAATTTAGTAAGAAATCCCGCACTTTGGATTCCGGCTGTAATCGTATCTGCAATTACTGGCCCTATGGCAACGGTGTTATTTCAAATGGAAAATAGCTCCATTGGTGCCGGCATGGGAACTAGTGGATTAGTAGGAATTATAGAAACACTAAATACTATGGGATCATCTACGAAAGTATGGGCTGGGATATTATTGCTTTATATAATTATCCCAATGATTTTAACTCCTACTATTGGAACTATTATGAGAAAAGTAGGGTGGATAAAAGAGGGAGATTTGAAACTAGATTTAATCTAACTCATCGCAGGGTATGCTAACCTAAACGTACCGCAACAAAATCGGGCTCAATGCCCGTTTTTTATTGTAAAACATAGTAACACGTCCAAGCCAAGACACAACTTCGACTACCAAAAATATTTTAAAAATTTATAATCAATTTATAAATAATATGATATTATATTTATAATAAAATGAAAATTGAATTTAAGGAGGTATTATTTTGGGAAATTATTATGACCAAAAGTTAAATGCAGATGGTTTATTTCAAGTCTATCAATCAGATATCCCAAGGGTTTTGGAATATTTAAATTCAGAAATTGAATTTGTAAAAGAGCATATAAATAAGACAGAGGATATTATAGAAATAGGTGCTGGATATGGGCGAATCATGAAAGAATTATCCCCTTATTGCAAATCCATTTTGGGGATTGACATTTCAGAAAAAAACATAGAATTAGGAAATGAATACCTAAAAAACTGTGAAAACACAACCATGAAACAACAAGACGTACATAATCTTTCCATAGAAAAAACCTTCGATATAGTTTTATGCCTACAAAACGGACTTTCAGCCATAAAAGCAGACCATAAAACGATAGAAAATATTTTGAACTTACTAAAACCAGGAGGAAAAGCATTCTTTAGTAGTTATAGCGAAAACTTTTGGAATAACAGACTAGCATGGTTTCAAGAACAAGCAGATAAAGGATTATTAGGTGAAATAGATTTAGAAAATACTAAAGACGGAGTTATAGTTTGCAAAGACGGATTTAGAGCCACTACTTATTCAGAAGAAGATTTTATTAAAATAGGAGAAACATTAGGATATGAATACGAAATAGTAGAAGTAGATAAATCCAGTTTGTTTTTAATAGTGATGAAATAAAAAAGTCCCCATTTCGGGGACTTAATTTATGAAAAAATATCTATTCTAACTCTCCGCTATAAGAACTTATTCCGCCAGCATCAAAAACTAAATTATATTCATTGTCAGATAAGATTTTAGCAGCTTGTCCAGATCTATTTCCACTTCGGCAATATAAAATAAATATATCATCTTTTTCATAGGAATCTATAAAATCACTTTCTATATTATCCAAAGGAATATTTATCGCCCCAGGAACATGGCCTTCGGAGAACTCTTCTGGAGTTCTAACATCTATAAGATGGGTCTTGTCTGGAAGGAAATTTTTTAGGATTTCACCATCATCGAAACTTATCTTTGTAGGAGAATGAACTCCTAAACTTTCTATTTCCAAAGCATTTGCCATTGGAGGCATTGATTTTGTAATTTTTTCATCTAATTT
>JAAYEN010000133.1 GCA_012728775.1 Tissierellia bacterium | reverse complement strand
TACTATTCATTCTATTTCAATAATCTTTGCCAACTCTACTGCTCTATTTACAAGTCTTTCAATATCTAGTTTTTCTTCTTCTGCATTTATCTTTTCTTCTGTAGGATTTAAGTTAGGATGCTTTGGAGCAAAAATCGTACAACAATCATCAAAAGGTAAAATTGAAGTCTCGTAAGTTCCAATATCCTCGGAGATTTTAATTATTTGTGTCTTGTCCATGCTGATTAAAGGTCTAAAAACTAACATATCCGTAGTTTTATCTATTATTTTCATAGCTTTTATAGTCTGACTAGCAACTTGACCTAAATTATCTCCTGTAATTAATGCGTCATAATTATTCTCCTTAGAAATTTTTTCAGCTATTCTCATCATAAATTTTCTAGAAATTATTGTCATATTTTTTTCATCACAGTTTTCAGCAATCGCCCTTTGTATTTCTAAAATATTTACAGAAAATACCTTTATAGGACCTGAATATCTAGAAACAATTTTCGCAAGATCTAATACTTTTTCTTCAGCCCTATCTGATGTATACGGGTAAGAATGGTAATGAACAGCATTTATTTCTAATCCACGTCTAGCCATCATAAATGCCGCAACAGGACTATCAATTCCCCCTGATAACAGTATCAATCCCTTTCCGTTGGTACCCATAGGCATTCCTCCCAACCCATTTATTCTATCAGAGTAAATATATGCGTAGCTTCTAATTTCCAAAAATATTGAATATTCTGGATTATGGACGTCAACTTTTGCATTTTCATAGTTTTTTAAAATATACCCGCCAAATTTTTGATTTAACTCTGGACTGTTTAATGGATAATTTTTATCAGCTCTGGATGAAATAACTTTAAAAGTAAATTCCTTGTCTGTTTTCTTCCAGCTTAAAACCTTATCTATGGCTTTTTCTATATTTTCTATATTTTTTTCAGTCCTGACAACTTTACTGACATATACTATTCCAAAAACATTCTTAATCCGACTAATAGCCTCGTCAATATCTTCTTCATTACACTCAACATAAGTTTTGCCAATCTCTTTATAGATTTTCTCAACTTCCAAATCGCCCAATGCTCTTCTAATTTTTGAAATCAACGCATTTTCAAAATATTTTCTATTCTTACCTTTTAATACAATTTCTCCTGAACTAATTGATATAACTTCTTTCATCTTTTCCTCATCGTAATCTTTCTAATATCATCTACCGCAAAGTGCAGTCTATCCATAAACTTTTCAATATCTTCCATGGTATTTTCATAACTTAAGCAAATCCTGATAGAACCATTGCAAATTTCTGAAGATTTGCCTAATTTTTCCAAGTTAGATTCTGTCTTACTATTACTACTACACGCTGATGTCGTGCTAATATATATTTCATCTTGTTCTAAATAATGTAAAATAACTTCCCCTTTAGTCTGTAAAAAACTAACATTTAAAATTGAATTTGGACTATTATCCAGTGGAGTATTAACTACAAAATCAGTAAAATCTCTATCTAATATTTTGATAATTTGACTTCTTAATTTCCCTTTTAGCTCATCTTCCGCAAGAAAACTATTATTTAAAATCTCCACAGCTTTTCCAAATCCAAAAATACCAGGCGTATTTTCTGTTCCTGAACGAATCCCTTTTTCTTGATTACCACCGAAAAATAATGGATAAAACTGAATTCCTTTTTTTATATATAATGCACCGATACCTTTAGGACCATGAATCTTATGTCCAGATATTGAATACCCATCTACGCCCAATTCTTTCAAATTCACAGGAATTTTTCCAAATGCCTGAACTCCATCCACATGGAAAAATGTATTCCTATTGGCAAATTTTATTATTTCCGATGCTTTTTTGATCTCGTTAATTGTCCCTAATTCATTATTTACATGCATTATAGAAACTAATGATACATTCTCATTCATTTCATTTTGTAATTGATTTAAGTCCACTTTACCACTCTCATCTGAAGACAAATAAACTACTTCATATCCAGATTTTTCTAAATTCTTAAAAACCTCACCTACTGCAGGATGTTCCAATTTAGTAGTAATAATTTTATTTCCAATTTGCTTATTTTTTATTACTGCTCCATTAATAAATATATTATTAGATTCGGTACCACCAGACGTAAAATAAAGTTCTTTCGAGTTTATATTCAAAAAATCAGCAATTATTTTTCTAGATTTCTCTAATTTCTTTTCAGTTCTATGCCCAAAGGAATGAAGACTAGATGGATTTGAAAAATCTTCTTCCAAGCTTTCTATTATTAATTCTACAACTTCTCTTCTAGGTTTAGTTGTAGCACAATTGTCTAAATAAATCATTTTACACCTCTTGGTTATTATACTATAAAGAGAAATAAACGACCATTATATGTAATCAAAAGAAACTGTGAATGTAAAGAAAATAAATATCTGATATAATATTTATATGAAAATAATAGAAAAAAGAATCGATTTATTAAATGACAAAATCCCAAATAACTCCATTTTTTTAGACATAGAAACCACAGGATTTAATAGAGCCTACCACAGAATTTATCTAATGGGAACATTGGCAAAGGAAGAAAACGGATTTATATTTCGCCAGTTTTTAACTGAATATAAAGGTGAAGAAAAAGAATTATTAGTTAAAACTATTGAATTATTAAATAATTTTGAAACTATAATTACGTTTAATGGAGATGCCTTTGATTTAGGATTTATTGAGAAAAGAGCCAAAGCTAACTCTTTGAATTTTAATTTCCAAAACTTTAAATCCCTAGATATTTATAAAGAAATTAAAGACAAAACTTTTATGTTAAATCTAGAAAATCAAAAACTTAAAACCATTGAAAAATTTTTAGGAATAGATAGAGATGATATATTCACAGGAGGAGAATTAATTCAGCTTTACTACGAATATGAAGCAGGAAATAAGAAATTAGAATTGCCCCTACTTTTACACAATGAAGAAGATATATTAAATATGCCAAAACTCATGGAAATATTTAATATAATTAAAGATAATAACAGAATAATTGTAAAGGACAATATTTTTGACGTATCTAAAATAACTCTGGGAAAAAAGTCTTTAAAAATTATAGGAGACTCCACAATTGACAAAGCTTATTTCAATTTTTTATCTTCTGAATTTACTGTAAAAGACAATTTTTTCAATCTAAATGCCTTTGTTAAAGAAGATAACTATTCCAAGGATATTAAATGCATATATATAGAAAAATCTGGTTTAGATTTAAATTGTAATTATAATTATAAATCACCAAACGAAATCCTATTGCTAAAATACGATAAACAAATACTATATAAAAATGCCTTTGATTATTTAAAAAAATACTTAGAAAACATATTATAAAAAAACAATCAAATCTTTCGACTTGATTGTTTTTTATTTGGCAGGGACGATAGGACTCGAACCCATGACATTCGGTTTTGGAGACCGACGTTCCACCAACTGAACTACGCCCCTACAAAAAAACCATTTACTTAGTGTAAATGGCATTATGGTGCCCGAAGCCGGAATCGAACCAGCGACACGCAGATTTTCAGTCTGCTGCTCTACCGACTGAGCTATCCGGGCAATTAATACACTAATGAGTAATATTGTGGTGGGCCTTCAGGGACTCGAACCCCGGACCTACCGGTTATGAGCCGGGCGCTCTAACCGACTGAGCTAAAGGCCCACAATGATTAATATCTCAATAGAGATCCAAGATCTTAGAAGATCTTTGTGGCGGAGATGGAGGGATTTGAACCCTCGCGCCCCTTTGACGGGACCTACTCCCTTAGCAGGGGAGCCTCTTCAGCCTCTTGAGTACATCTCCTCAAATGCTTCTTAATACAATTTATTCCATATTAATCTCATTTTGATATGTGTATTTAATCAAATATAAGATTGGCGGAGAGGGTGGGATTCGAACCCACGTGGGCTTGCACCCTAACGGTTTTCAAGACCGCCCCGTTATGACCGCTTCGGTACCTCTCCTAAAATGGTGATCCATCCGGGACTCGAACCCGGGACACCCTGATT
>JAAYEN010000167.1 GCA_012728775.1 Tissierellia bacterium | reverse complement strand
TTTGTCTTTAGTAAATTTGTATGAAAGAGCAAATAGCTATCCAAATGAACTTTCAGGGGGAGAATCTCAAAGGGTTGCAATAGCAAGAGCGGTTGTTAATAATCCAAAACTTTTGATGGCAGATGAACCTACTGGTAATTTGGATGTGGATACAGCTATGGAAATTATGGAAATTATAAATAACATAAACTCCAAAGGAACTACAGTTATTATGGCAACTCATGCTAAGAATATAGTAGATGAGTATCAAAAACGGGTTGTGAAAATAGATCATGGTAAAGTAGTTAGGGATGAAACTGGAGGCTATTATAGTGAGGAAGATTAGATCATTTAAAACTATGATGGTAAACGGCTTTATTAGTATTTGGCGCAATAAAGGCATGGGATTAGTTTCTATCGTTACAATTTTTGCGGTTATGTTGATTGTAGGAATATTGTTATTAACAGTACTAAATATAAATGGTTTTGTTCAAACTATTAACAGCAGTCTTGATAAGGTTATTGTATACCTCAATGATGATACTACGGTTGAAGAAACAAACGGATTGTTATTTGAATTAAGTGAAAAACCTGAAGTTGAAATGTTAACATATGTTTCCAAGGAGCAAGCAATAATTAAAGCTCAAGATATGTTCAGTGAAGGTAGTTTTATACAATCGGGTTTGGAAAAAAATCCATTTCCTGCATCCATAATCATAGAATTAAAAAATATAGACACTGCAGATCAAATGGTTAAAACTTTAGATACAGATTCTAGAGTTGAAGAAATTAGATATTATAAGGATCTTATAGAAAAATTTATACAAGTTGATAGAGTAATAAAAATTGGTGGTTTTATTGCCTTTATTGTAATTGTCACCTTGTCAATTTTTGTAATTTCGAATATAATAAAAGTAGCCATAGCATCACGAGGCGAAGAAATTGAAATAATGAAGTATGTTGGAGCTTCTGAATCATTTATAAAAGGACCCTTTGTAATAGAGGGATTGTTTTATTCCGTATTAGGTTCTGCACTATCTTTAATTACTGTGTTTTATATATACAATAAGTTTATTGAAGTATATGAACGTCCTATTTACGAGTACGTTTCTTACCAACTTATTGAAATAAATGAGATAGCATTAGATATCGGAATAATTTTTGTTGCAATTGCTATAGGAATTGGTTCAATAGGAAGTTTAACGTCAATAAAAAAATATTTGAAGGTGTAAATTTGTTTAGTAAAAAAATAAAAAAAGTCTTTACAGTTACATGTTGTATTTTACTTTTGGGGAATTCGGGTGTATTAGCAAATTCTCAACTACAAGGACTGAAAGAACAAAAACAAGAAATCAATAAGCAAATTGAAGCTCAAGCAGCTGAAATTTCAGGATTAAATATTAAAGTTTCTCAAGTTGCAAGTGATATAAGATCACTGGATTATCAAATAAGTAGATCTCAAGCAGAATTGCAAAACTTAAGGAGCCAAATTGCTTCCTTAGAGTTAGATATTGAAAAGAATGAAGCGGATTTAGCTCTAGCTAAAGAAAAACTATCTGAGAAACAAGAAGAACTAAATGCTAGATTAAGAGAGCAATATAAAAGTGGAGACACTATATTTTTAGAAGTTTTTATGGGCTCTTCTAATGTAGTTGATATGCTTACTAGACTTGATATTGTAGAAAATGTTGTAAATCAAGATAAAGAACTTCTAGATTTTACGAATAATCAAATAAAGTTTATAGAGGAAACTGAAGCTAAACTTCGAATACAAAGAGAAGAATATCAGGCAAAACTTGATGCTGAGATTATAAAAAAATCCGAATTAGAAAATGCCAACAGACAAAAAATACAATATATGTCTGTGTTGCAAGAAGATAAAGCTTTAGCTGAAGATCAATACGATAATTTTGTCAATCTAACTAATTCCTTAGATCAACAAATTGTTCAGTTGGAACAAGAACTGGAAGCTAAACGTAAAGCAGAAGAAGAGGCTAGAAAAAGAGCTGAAGAAGCTAAAAGAAGAGCTGATGCTACTGCTAGTACTTATGTATCTAGGGGAAGTGGAGAATTATCATGGCCAGTAAGTGGATACTCTAGTATAAGTTCTTATTATGGAATGAGAATTCATCCTATATTCAATACACAAAAATTCCATGCCGGAATAGATATTCCTGCTCCATCAGGAACAGCTATTAAAGCTGCAAATAGTGGTATAGTAATATATTCTGGATGGCAAGGGGGATATGGTAATGTTGTAATGATATCCCATGGTAATAATATAGTTACTTTATATGCTCATAATTCTTCTTTAAATGTTAGGGTAGGAGACTACGTAGATGCAGGACAAACAATCGCTTTATGTGGTAGCACAGGATATTCTACTGGTCCTCATCTTCATTTTGAAGTGCGAGTTAACGGAAGCACCACAGATCCTCTAGCGTGGCTGTAGAGGTAGATTTATGAAGAAAAAATCTAGTTTATTTCTTCTACTTGCATTATTATTGGTAACTAATTTAGCTTCTTATACAATGGGAAGAAGTCTAGGTGGTGCGAATAATTTTATTTTAAGCAATAGTGGCGATATCGTCAATGAACAGAAAGAAAGACTTTTATTTCTAGAAAATTATATAAATGAAAATTATTTACGTGATGTGGATCAAGAAGAGCTCTATACCGGTCAATTAAAGGGGATGGTTTCAGCTTTAGATGATCCATATTCTGAGTATTTAACAGAAATTGAATTTAATGAACTTATGGAAGATACTTCAGGTAAGTTTTTTGGTATAGGTGTCTATATAAATTCTCAAGATGGATTTATAACTGTTGTTGCTCCAATAAGAAATACTCCTGCGGAAAAAGCCGGTTTAATTCCAAAAGATAGAATTTTAAAAGTAGATGGAGTGGACTTAAGTGGAGATGATGCTAGTGAAGCATCAAAACTCATTAGAGGTAAAAAGGGTACTTCTGTTACATTAACAGTTATGAGAGTGGAAAATGAAAAACCGAAAACTTTTGACATAGAAGTAAAGAGAGATGAAATAACTGTAGTAACAGTTGAATCAGAGATTATCAAAGATAATATTTTATACATTAGTATTTCACAATTTAACGAGAATACTCATAAAGAATTTGTTGAAGCAACCAAAAAAATAGATAAAAATATTAAAGGAATGATTTTAGATTTAAGATCAAATCCTGGTGGACTAATGGATGTATGTAGCGATATTGCAGATATGCTTTTGCCAGAGGGTCTAATATATTACACTGAAATAAAAGGAGAAGTTAGATCTGATGAAGGCTACTCCGACAAAGCCATGATAGATTTACCATTAGTTACTTTGATCAATGGTGGAACTGCAAGTGCTTCTGAAATAGTTTCAGGAGCACTTAAGGATTATGATAGGACTATATTGATCGGAGAAAAGACCTTTGGGAAAGGTGTAGTTCAAAGTATAAATAGATTTTCAACAAAAGATGGTATTAAGTTAACAATTTCAGAGTATTTTACTCCAAAAGGAAATAAAGTACACAAGGTTGGAATAGAGCCAGATATTGAAGTTGAATTAGATGACCCAACTTTAATAATAGGCATAGAAAATATCGACAAAGATAATCAACTCCAACGAGGAATTGAAGAATTAAAT
Source organism: Tissierellia bacterium (assembly GCA_012728775.1). Next base: position 6,674 of record JAAYEN010000167.1, on the reverse strand, counting down.
AAAATGTTTTAATAATAAGTCGACATTTATGTCGACTTTGTTATTTGACATCCCTTGAATATAGTATTAAAATATAAACAAACGTTCTAATGAGGTGAATATGAATAAATTTGTTTTAAAATCCGATTACGTTCCAATGGGAGACCAACCTCAAGCTATAGACAGTTTAGTAAAAAGTATTATTTCCAATAACACTGACCAAATATTATTAGGTGTTACAGGGTCAGGGAAAACATATACAATGGCTAATGTAATCGAAAAAGTACAAAAACCTACACTAGTAATTGCTCATAATAAGACTCTAGCATATCAATTAGCTAGCGAATTTAAAGAATTTTTTCCAGATAATGCTGTAGAATATTTTGTTTCATATTATGATTATTATCAACCTGAGGCATATGTTCCACAGTCTGACACTTTTATAGAAAAGGATTCATCTATTAATGATGAGATTGATAAATTAAGACACTCTGCTACATTATCTCTTTTTGAACGAAGAGATGTAATAATTGTAGCTTCTGTATCTTGTATTTATGGCTTAGGTGATCCAATAGATTATAGTACTTTAGTTTTATCTTTACGCCCTGGAATGATAAAAGATAGAAATGAAGTGATAAGGAAGTTAGTAGATATTCAGTATGATAGAAACGACTATGAATTCCAAAGAGGTACTTTTCGAGTTAAAGGAGATACTTTAGAAATATTTCCAGCCTCATCTTCAGAAAACACATACAGAATTGAGTTTTTTGGTGATGAAGTCGATAGAATAACAGAAATAAATTATTTAACAGGGGAAATTGTAGGGTTTCGTAAGCATATATCTATATTTCCTGCATCTCACTATGCCACTACACAAGAGAAAGTGGAAAAAGCTATAATAACAATTGAAGAAGAACTGAAAGAAAGAATAAAGTATTTTGAAGATAATAATAAGTTGTTAGAAGCACAAAGAATTGAACAAAGAACTAGATACGACTTGGAAATGTTAAAAGAAGTAGGTTTTTGTTCTGGTATAGAAAATTATACAAGGCATTTAAGTCAAAGAGAACCAGGATCAAGGCCATATACTCTTATAGATTATTTTCCTAAAGATTTTATGACAATAATAGACGAGTCTCACGTTACAATTCCGCAAATAAGAGGAATGTATGAAGGAGATAAATCTAGAAAGACGACATTAGTAGAGTATGGGTTTAGACTTCCTTCTGCCTTGGATAATAGACCGTTGCAATTCAAAGAATTTGAAAAAATGATGAATCAAACAATTTATACATCTGCTACGCCTGGACCTTATGAACTTAATAAAACAGATATAATAGTCGAGCAGATTATTAGACCTACGGGACTTATAGATCCAATCATAGAAGTTAGACCTACAAAAAATCAAATAGATAATATAATTTCTGAAATTAATAGAGTTGTAGAAAACGATGAGAGGGTTTTAATTACAACCTTAACAAAAAAAATGGCAGAAGATCTTACAACTTATTTGAAAGAAATGGGTATAAAAGTCACCTATATGCACTCAGATGTAGAAACAATAGAGAGAATGGAAATTATTAGAAACTTAAGAATGGGAGAATATGACGTTCTTGTTGGAATAAATTTACTTCGAGAAGGTTTAGATTTACCTGAAGTTTCTCTTATAATTATTTTAGATGCAGATAAAGAAGGTTTTTTAAGGTCTGAAACATCTTTAATACAAACATCTGGCAGAGCAGCTAGAAATATTAATGGAAAAGTAATTATGTACGCAGATACTATTACTAAAAGTATGGCTAAAACCATTGAAGAAACTAAGAGAAGAAGAGAAATTCAAAATCAATATAATATCGAACATAATATAACACCAAGATCTGTAAAAAAATCTATCAGAGATGTAATTGAATCCACATTAGTTGCAGAAGATTCAGTAGATTATTCTAGTAAATACTCCATAGAAGATTTGGTTGCCATGATTGACTTGGTGGAAGTCAACATGTTAGAAGCTGCTGAAAAACTTGACTTTGAATTGGCTGCAGAATATAGAGATAAGGGAAAAGAACTAAGAAAATATTATAATAAGGCGAAAAAAAAATATGACAGAGAAAAAAATCAAAATTAAAGGTGCGAAGGTTCATAATTTAAAAAATGTGGACTTAGAATTACCAAGAGATAAATTTATTGTTTTTACTGGAATTTCAGGCTCTGGTAAATCATCACTTGCATTTGATACTATATACGCTGAAGGACAAAGAAGATACGTAGAAAGCTTATCCAGTTACGCCAGACAATTTTTAGGACAAATGGATAAACCTGATGTAGAAAATATTGAAGGTTTGAGTCCTTCTATTGCAATAGACCAGAAAACCACGAGCAAAAATCCTAGATCCACTGTAGGTACAACTACTGAGATTTATGATTATTTGAGATTATTATATGCTAATATTGGAGTGCCCTACTGTCCAAAATGTGGAAAACCAATACAAAGTATGACTATAGATCAAATGGGAGACTATGTAAAATCATTAAAAGAGGGAACTAGAATAATGATTTTAGCACCTATAGTGAGAGGAAGAAAAGGAGACCATAGAGCTCTACTCGATAAAATTCAAAATGATGGCTTTTCAAGAGTGGTAATTGATGGAGAAGTAATTACTTTTGATGAAGAAATTGAATTAGAAAAAAATAAAAAGCATGATATAGAAATAGTTGTTGATAGATTAATAGTTAGAGATGACTTAGGAGCTAGACTATATGACTCTTTAGAATTAGCTGTAAAAGAAGGCGAAGGTATAGCTATAATAGATATTATAGGAGAAAAAAGAGTAACTCTAAATACTGAGTTAACATGTGTAGATTGCGGAATATCATATGAAGAGATTACTCCTAGACTTTTTTCTTTTAATGCACCCTTTGGCGCGTGTCCGACGTGTAATGGAATTGGATTTTCTAAGAGACCTGATATAAGAAAAATAATTCCTGATATGAGTAAATCAATTACAGAAGGAGCTGTGGCGGCGTATTCATCTGGTAAGGGAACTTATTATTTGACTATGATGGAAGCTTTAGCAAAAGCATATAATTTTGATGCAAATAAACCCTTAGCAGAGGCACCAGAAGAATTTATGGATGCTTTATTACACGGAAGTGATGAGACTATTAAGTTTAAATTTAAAAGTTTTTTTTCTGGAAACAGAGATTATTCAGGAGACTTTGAAGGTATAATTCCTAATCTAAAAAGAAGATTTGAGTCAACTTCTAGCGACTTTAGTCATGATCGTATTGACGATTTTATGACTGAAGTGACTTGTCCTGATTGTCATGGAAAAAGATTAAAGCCAGAAGTACTATCCATAAAAATTAACGGAAAGTCCATCTCGGATTTCACTGAAATGAACATTGATGACGAAATAGAATTTATTGAAAACTTAGAATTATCAGAAAAAGATAAAATTATTGCAGAACAAATAGTTAGAGAAGCTAAATCAAGATTGTATTTTTTAAAAGAAGTTGGACTGAACTATTTAAATTTAGCTAGAATGACAGGAACACTTTCAGGTGGAGAAGCTCAAAGAATAAGATTAGCTACACAAATAGGGTCTAAGTTAGTCGGAGTAACATATGTATTAGATGAGCCTAGCATTGGACTGCACCAAAGGGACAATCATTTGCTATTAGCTAGCTTAAGAGAACTAACTGATATAGGTAATACGTTAATTGTAGTTGAGCACGATGAAGATACAATGGAAGCTGCTGACTTGATTGTGGATATAGGGCCTGGTGCAGGTATCCATGGAGGAGAGATAGTTGAAGTCGGGAGTATTTCGAAAATTAAAAAAAATAAAAAGTCTATAACGGGGGCGTATTTATCTGGGAAGAAATTTATTCCAATTCCAAAGACTAGAAGGAATGGAAATGGAAATATATTAAAAGTATTTGGAGCAAGAGAAAACAATTTAAAAAATATAAATGTAGAATTTCCCTTAGGAAAATTTATTGCAGTTACTGGAGTATCAGGATCTGGTAAATCTTCTTTGATAAATGAAATATTATCAAAAAAATTGTGGCAAACTTTTTTTAATCCTAGTATTATACCTGGAGATTTTGACAGAATTGAAGGTATAGAAAACATTGATAAAATAGTAATGATAGATCAAAGTCCTATTGGAAGAACTCCAAGATCGAATCCTGCAACTTATACAGGTTCTTTCGATATAATCAGAGACATTTTCGCAAGCACTATTGAAGCAAAGGCTAGAGGATATAAAAAAGGAAGATTTAGCTTTAATGTAAAAGGTGGAAGATGCGAAGCTTGTAAAGGCGATGGAATAATAAAAGTAGAAATGCATTTTTTATCTGACGTATATGTTCCATGCGAAGTTTGTGGTGGGAAAAGATATAACCGCGAAACTTTACAAGTAAAATATAAAGGTAAAACAATATCTGAAATTCTTGAAATGACAGTAGATGAAGCCATAGAATTTTTTGATGTATATGAAAGACTGAAAAATAAATTACAAACTCTTCACGATGTAGGATTGGGTTATATAAAAATAGGCCAACCTTCTACACAACTTTCAGGTGGAGAAGCTCAAAGAATAAAATTGTCGACTGAATTAAGTAAAATCTCTACTGGCAAAACACTTTACATTCTTGATGAGCCTACAACAGGTTTACACACTGCTGATATACACAAGCTTATAGATGTATTAAACAGATTAGTAGATACAGGTAGTACTGTTATTGTAATCGAACATAATTTAGATGTTATTAAATCTGTAGATTACGTTATTGACTTAGGTCCAGAAGGTGGAGAAGGGGGAGGTACCGTAGTTGCGACTGGAACCCCTGAAGAAGTAGCTCAAAATGAAAAATCTTATACAGGAATTTTTTTGAATAAAATTTTAAATAAAGAAAAAATGTAAATTTCATATTTAAAAGAATATAGGTTATAATAATATGATATAGTTACTGGAGATTAAAACTTTATCAAGAGTCAATTTATAATAACAGAGGAGATGGGAATGGATAAATATCTTATCATAGACGGTAGTTCGATACTTTTCAGAGCATTTTATGCTTTACCACCTATGAGTACAAATACAGGTAAGAGTACAAATGCTGTATTAGGTTTTTTAAATATTTTGTTAAAAGCATTGGAATTAATAGAACCAACTGGTGTTGGCGTCTGCTTTGACTTATCCGGACCAACTTTTAGATCTAATATTTATGCTGATTATAAGGCAAATAGATCTCCTGCACCAGAAGAACTTTCTGAGCAATTTGGATATATAAAAGAAATTTTAACAGCTTTTGGTATTAAATATTATGAATTATCAGGTTATGAAGCAGATGATATAGCGGGAACTTTATCAAAAGAATTAAGTGATGAAAAAAATGAGGTTTATTTATTAACTGGAGATAAGGACTATTTACAATTAGTAAATGAATTTACAAAACTTTTATTTACAAAAACAGGAATAAGTGAATTAGCAATATATGATACAGAAACTATTTATTCAGAAATGGGTATTACTCCAAATCAAATTGTAGATCTTAAGGCTTTAATGGGCGATAAATCTGATAATATACCCGGAATACCTGGAGTTGGAGAAAAAACTGCATTAAAATTGATACAAGAATTTGGTAGTATTGAAAACCTCTATGAAAATATAGGGAATTTGAAGATAAATAAAACTAACCAAAAGATTATAGAAAATAAAGATATTGCATTTATTAGTAAAGAGCTTTCTCAAATTGACTCTGATGTAAATCTGGATTTTGTAATAGATGATTTAAAGTTAGATAAATATGATAAAATTTTACTTTCTGAAGTATTAAAAAAATATGAACTTAACTCTATTATTAAAAGATTAGAGATTCAAGAAGACAACTCAATTTCGGAAGAGGTTTCAAAAAAAGATATTAAAATAAATGAACCATTAGAGTCTATAATTAATGAAATAAAAATAAATAATTTTTTTGCATTTAAATTTTTGACTAATAATAAGCCCTTTTTTGGTGGTGAAATATTTAAATTAGGAATATTTACTAATAATAATTATTATATCAATGATATTGTCGATAATAACATTGAATTACTTAAAGATGTTTTCAGAGACAAAATGGTTGAAAAAATTGGTTATGATTTAAAGGAAGATATTCTTCATATTATTAATCAAAATATGGAATTAAATAATTATGTAGGTGATATAGTAATTGCCGAATATTTATTAAATCCAACGGATTCTGATTACACAATGGATAGAATCGCCGCGAAATATGGGATTAATTTAGAGGAAAATTTTCCTGACAAAAAAGCATTGAAAATAAATCCTAAAAAGTGGGAAGATAATGTTCAAAATGATTATTTACTATCCATATTGGAATTAACTAATGAGATTTACGATCTTCAACTTTCTAAACTTGAAGATTATGATATGCTAAGATTATATAAAGAAATAGAATTACCTCTAATTTATGTACTTGCAGATATGGAATACACAGGCGTCCAAGTAGATAAAAATGCTCTAATAGAAATAGGTAAAAAATTAGATTTAGAGTTAGAAGGGCTGATTGAAAATATTTATAAATTGGCAGGAGTAGAATTTAATATTAACTCTACAAAACAGTTAGCAGAGATATTATTTGAAAAGTTAAATCTGCCTGTGATTAAAAAAACTAAAACCGGA
>JAAYEN010000060.1 GCA_012728775.1 Tissierellia bacterium | reverse complement strand
TTCTAAGTTTTTTTGGAGTAGTAGCAACGGCGGTTTTGACTGGAATTTTTTGCAGATATTTTTTTGGATTTGGTTGGGTAGAAGGAATGTTGATAGGTTCCATAGTGGGATCTACTGACTATGCCAGCGTATCTAATATATTAAGATCTAGAAATTTAAATCTAAGATATAACACAGCGCCTTTACTGGAGTTAGAAAGTGGATCTAATGACCCTAGTGCATATACGATGACTATGGTGTTTTTGTCCATACTTTTAGGAGATAATATTTCGATACCTTTAATGATTGCAAAACAATTGGTATTTGGAATAGGACTTGGGTTTTTAATGTCATATATAATGATGAAGCTAATTAGAAAGATGAGTTTTGACTCTGATGGATTATTTATTATTTTTATGGTAGCTGCATCATTACTTACATTTTCAGCAACTGCAGCAATAGGTGGTAATGGATATCTTGCAGTTTATATTTTTGGAATAATAATAGGAAATAAACAATTTAAAGGCAAAAGGGATTCGGTGTTTTTCTTTGACGGATTTTCAAATCTTATGCAAATTGGTCTTTTCTTTATACTAGGGCTTTTGTCAGAACCTAGTAGATTCCTTGCAACTCTTCCAATGGCGGCAGCAATTATGATATTTATGACTATTATAGCCAGACCACTTTCGGTATTTGGTTTAATGGCACCATTTAAACTTAGGACTAATCAACTTTTAGTGATTTCCATGGCAGGACTTCGTGGAGCAGCGGCAATTGCCTTTGCTATAATGGCAATAAATGCAGGAGCTGGTAAAGTTACTGATGTATATCACGTAGTATTTGGAATATGTGTGCTTTCTTCACTGGTGCAAGGTTCGCTGATGGCGCCTTTCGCTACGAAAACAGACATGCTAGATCCTAACGATACAGTTTTAAAAACATTTAATGACTACCAAGATAAATCTGAATTGGGATTCATTCAAACTCCTATAACATCTCATAGTAGATGGGTGGGAAAACAAGTAAAGGAATTAAATTTGGCGTTTAATGTTATAGTTGCAAAAATTGATAGAGGTGGTAAAACTATTGTTCCTAGAGGAGATACTGTTATCGAAACAGGAGATATTATAGTATTAGGTGGGGAAACTCATTTTGACGCTTCTGGTCATGACCTAGTAGAATTTACTATTCCTGAAGGTCATCAATGGGCTAATAAATTGGTAAAAGACTTAGAATTACAGACTGATGAACTAATAATTATGCTTCAAAGAACTGACCAAGGCGTTGTTGTTCCCATAGGTACTACTGAAATTTTACCAGGTGATAAATTGGTTACTATAAAAGGTAGCTAAAGTACTGAAATTGCCAATATACGATAAATTTGATATAATTATTTTTAATTAAAAGAGAAAAAGGAAAGAATATGAAAGAACAAATTGAGAATATAAAAAATGAATTCTTAGAAGAGATTTCAACTATAAACGAAGTGGAATCTCTTGAAAAATTAAGAGTTAAATACTTAGGAAAAAAAGGACTTATGACCATTGCCCTTAAGGGAATGGGAAAATTAAGTAATGAAGAAAGACCTGTAATAGGAAAACTTGCAAACGAAGTGGGCAACCTTTTAAAAGATGAGATTAATAACAAAAAGGAATCTTTAAGTACAGGACTTTTAAAACAAAAACTTGCTAGAGAAATTATAGATATCTCCTTGGAAAAGGACATTATTAGAGTTGGAAATGATCATCCACTTATGAAAACTATGGAAGAACTGGAAGATTTATTTGTGTCTTTAGGATTTAGAATAATTCCAGGACCAGAAATCGAATCAGTTGCAAATAACTTCGATTATTTAAACTCTCCAGAGGATCATCCTTCTAGAGATTTATCCGATACATTTTATATAGACGAAAAGAATCTTTTGAGAACTCACACTTCACCGGTACAAATTCGCTCAATGAAAAAATATGGAGCTCCAATTAAAATGGTTTCTGCTGGTAGGACATTTCGATTTGACGATGTAGACGACACTCACTCGCCTATGTTTCATCAAATGGAAGGTTTAGTAGTGGATGAAAATATTTCCATGGGAGATTTAATTGGAACTTTGGATATATTTATTAAAGAGTTTTTCGGTGAAGATATAGAAACTAGATATAGACCTCACTACTTTCCATTTACGGAACCTAGCGTAGAAGTAGATGTAACTTGTTTTAGCTGTCACGGTGCTGGATGTAGCGCTTGCGGTGGAACAGGTTGGAGCATGGAACTTTTAGGAGGTGGCATGGTTCACCCTCAGGTTTTAGAAAATTGTGGAATAGATTCAGAAAAATATACGGGCTTTGCCTTTGGTCTTGGCGTTGATAGAGTTACCATGGTAAAACATGGCATAACTAATATCAGATTGCTTTTTGAAAATGACAATAGATTTTTGAATCAATTTTAGGGAGGAAATATGTTATTACCAATTAAATGGCTAAATGAATATTGCGAAATAGATGTGGATACTAGAGTTTTGGCTGATAAAATTACAGACTCAGGTTCCCACGTAGATCAAATTATAGATAGAGATACAGAAATAAGTGGAATCAAAACTGGAAAAGTAATAAAAATCGAACCTCATCCCAACGCAGATAAATTAATTATATGTCAAGTTGACATGGGAGATGAAGTTGTAAAAATAATTACTGGAGCTCCCAATGTTGTGGAAGGAGCAATTATTCCCATTGCTCTAGTAGGCTCTACATTACCTGGTGGAGTTACTATTGAACCAACGGAATTTAGAGGAGAAGAGTCTTTCGGAATGATGTGTTCTTTGGATGAATTAGGATATGACGTTAGCGTAATTCCTAGAGAATTTCGTGATGGAATTTACATTTTTAACGAAGATACAAAAGTGGGAGAGGACGTAGTAAAGCTGTTGGAATTAGATTGGGATATTTTAGATTGTGAAATCACGCCCAATCGTCCAGATTGTTTAAGTATCGTAGGCATGGCTAGGGAAGCCAAAGCTACGCTAAAAAAAGACTTAAAGAATTTAGAATTTAAAATAAAAAATGAAGAAGACGATATAAGAGATTATTTAAAAAATGTAACCATAGAAACTCCTAACTGTCATAGATATTATGCAAGGGTATTAAAGAATGTAAAGATTAAGCCATCACCTCAATGGATGCAAAATAATCTTATGGCGGCAGGTGTAAGACCTATTAATAATGTCGTAGATATCACTAACTTCGTAATGCTAGAATATGGATTGCCTCTACATGCTTTTGATTTGGAAGATTTACGAGGTAGCGAAATTAAGGTATATCAAGCAGAAGATAATTATGAATTTCAAACTTTAGATTCTCAAATAAGAAAACTAAATTCTTCAGACATGGTAATTGCAGATGGGGAAGGTCCAATAGGGATCGCTGGAGTTATGGGAGGAATGGACTCTGGAATAAAGGATTCTACAACTACAATTGTATTAGAAGGTGCTAACTTTGAACCTTCTGTAATAAGAAAAACATCTAAAAGACTTAATTTAAGAACTGAAGCTAGCAGCCGTTTTGAAAAGGGATTAGACCCTGAACTTGCTAGATTAGCTGTAGATAGAGCGTGCGAGCTTGCAGAAGAAATTGGTGCAGCTGTAGTAGTTGCTAATCCAATTGATATTTATGAAAATAAGAAAATGCCCCTTGTGGTTTCCATGAGACCGAAAAGATGTAATAAGCTTTTAGGTACAGATATAGAAACTTCTGAAATGAAAGAATATCTTGAAAGACTAGATATTTCTGTAGAAGAAAAAAATGACGTGCTAGAGTGTACAGTTCCCACTTTTAGAGGAGATATTACCATTGAAGCTGACTTGATTGAAGAAGTAGGTAGACTTTATGGACTTAATAATATAAAACCTACTCCAATTATGAGTGCTATGACTCGTGGAGGAAAACCATACTTTAGACAAGTACAAAAGACATTAAAAAATGCCCTTAAAGGCATGGGATATAGCGAACTGTTGACATATTCATTTATCAGCCCAAGCACTTACGACAAATTAATGATACCTGAAGGGGATAAGAGAAGAGAATACGTTACAATAATGAATCCCCTTGGGGAAGAATACTCTGTAATGAGAACTACACTTTTGGGAAATATTTTAGATGTAGCTAGTAGAAATCAAAATAGAAATATTGAAAATATGTTAGCTTATGAAATAGGAAATACTTTTTCACCTGAAGTGGATGCGGATGGAATTCCTACAGAAGAATTAAAGTTTATTATTTCTGCTTACGGAGATAGCGACTTCTTCTTCGTAAAAGAATCTTTGGAAAAAGCTTTTGAGCAATTAGGAATTAAGAACTATTCTTTTGAAAGGGAATCAGAAAATGAGATTTATCATCCAGGTCGTTGTGCTAATGTTTATCTAGGAGAAAAACTTTTAGGCACCTTTGGAGAAATTCATCCCCTTGTTATGGAAAACTATGAATTGAAAAACCGAGTGGTTGCAGGGGAATTTGATTTTGATTTGATCGTAGAAAATTCTACTGAAGAGAGATTATACAAGCCCCTTCCTAAATATCCAAGCTCCGACAGGGACTTGGCAATTATTATAGACGAGAGCATTATGATGTCTCAAGTTAAAGTAATAGCCAATGAAGTAGCAGGAGATATGCTGGAAGAATTTAGAGTATTTGACATTTATACAGGGGAGCAAATAGAAAAGGGTAAAAAGAGTGTTGCATTTAATCTAAGATTTAGATCCCATGATAAAACTTTAAAAGATGAAGAAGTTAATGAGATAATGGAAAAAATAGTTGAAAATCTAAAGGCTGAATTAGGTGCGATTTTAAGAGATTAATAGGTAGACTTTTGTCTACCTTTTTTGGAAAGGATGGGATTAGATGAGTAAGAACAGAGTTCAAGTGGAAATAGATGGAATTACTTTTAATGTAGTGAGTGCAGACGATGGAAGATATATAAATTATGTAACTTCCCAAGTAAATAGAGCAATTAAAGATACTGTGAAAGCCAATCCTAAACTTACCAAAACGGAGGGCATCATTTTAGTAGCAGTTAATCTCCAAGATCAACTAGAGAAAGAAAAGAAAAAGTTAGAAGATTTTAAAATAAGTATTAAAAACGACGAAAATGCTAAAAAGCTACAAAGATTTGAACAAACTCAAAAAGAACTAGAGAATTTGAAACAACTAAAGATAGAAAATGAAAATCTTATAGAAAAATATAAAAAAGCAGAAAACTTTAGTTCCAATAAATTAAAGGAAGAAACAGATAAATACAAAAAAGCATTTAACGAAGTAGCTAAAAAGAATAAAGAATTGGATGATGCAAAAAAAGAAATAGATGTGCTTAAAAACAAATTATCCAATCAAGAAAGACTTAATTTCGATAGGAACAAGGACATTATAAACTTGAAGGGTACTATCAGAAATCTTAAGGAGGAAATAGCAAAGCTTGAGAAAAGAAATTGAACTGCTGGCACCAGCAGGGAGCAAAGAATCCTTAATAGCAGCTATCCAAAACGGAGCAAATGCAGTCTATCTAGGAGGGCAAAGCTTTAGTGCAAGAGCTTCAGCAAATAATTTTTCTGATGAAGAATTAGCTGAGGCTGTTCTTTATGCTCATTTTAGAGATGTAAGAATTTATGTTACAGTAAATACTTTACTAGACGAAAGGGAATTAGAAAAAGCTGTTGATTATATATATTATTTGGACACCATTGGAGTAGACGGAATAATCGTTCAAGATTTAGGACTGGCTAAGGTAATAAAAGAGAATTTTTCCAATTTAGAACTTCACGCTTCTACCCAAATGACCATTAATTCTTTAGAAGGTGGAATGTTTCTGGAAAAAAATGGATTTAATAGAATCGTATTAGCTAGAGAAACGCCCCTTTCAGAGATAAAGTTAATGAAAGAAAATTTAAATCTACAAATTGAAGCTTTTGCCCATGGAGCCCTTTGTATCAGTTATTCTGGTCAATGTTTAATGAGTTCTATGATAGGCGGAAGAAGTGGAAATAGGGGTAGATGTGCCCAGCCTTGCAGAAAATCTTATGAGATAATAAAAAAAGATGGGGAAGTTTTAAAAGATTCCAGAGGATATCTAATTAGTCCGAAGGATCTATACACTTTGGAAAATCTGGAAAAATTAATAGATGCTGGAGTGGATTCTATTAAAATTGAAGGTAGGATGAAAAGACCAGAATATGTTGCGACGGTAATAAATTCCTATAGAAAAGGAATAGATGGTCTTAGCATTAAAGGAGAAGAAAAGCTGTTAAAGCAAGCTTTTAATAGGGGTTTTACAAAAGGATTGCCATTTAATGACTTTGGCAAAAACTTGGTAGATTCTACTAGACCTGACAATAGGGGCTTGAAAGTAGGAGATATAATAGATTTTCAAAATAGAAATGCAGTAGTAGAATTTTTTGAAGATATTAACGAAGGGGATTTATTAGAATTCCAAACTCAAAATGGACATAAAACCATTAATGCAAATAAGACTTATCCAAAAGGTAAAGCTATAATTCCTGTGTATTTTAAAGTGATAAAACAAGGAGAAGTTAGAAGAATTCACAATATGAAACATCTGGAGAAGGCTAGGAAAACTTATGAAGTGGATAATAAGAAAAGAGAAATAGATTTAAAATTTATAGCTCATATTGGAGAATATCCAAAATTAAAACTTGTTTCTAGAGAATACGAAGAAGAAGTCCTTGGGGATAAAATTGTAGAAGAATCTATAAATTCACCAGCGACTTTTGAAAATATACAAAAACAATTGGAAAAATTAGGCAACACTGGATTTATTTTGAAAAATTTAGAGATAGATATTGAAGATAATATTTTTATGCCAGTGGGAGTTTTAAATTCTCTAAGAAGAGATATTATAGAAAAGCTAGAAGATAGAATTCGTAAAAATACAATTAGAAAATCTCAAAAGATAAATATCAATAAAAACCCTAAATCTATAGAAAAAACGAAAATAAAATTTTCTGTTTCATTGGACAATAAAGAACAATTTGAAAAAATTAAAATAGGGGACATAGATAGATTTTATTTAAGATTCTTAGATGTAGGGACATATAAGAGTCTTTTAGAAAAAGGAAAAGAGGTATATTATAGATCTCCTAAAATATTATTTCACAAAGATTATAATAGTCTAAAAGAACAAACAAAACACATTCCTATGACAGGAGTAGTTATAGACAATCTTGGTGGATTTATAGCCTTTGGAGATGAAAATTTAATTGGCGATATGGGACTTAATATATTTAATTCCCATGGGATAGATTTTTTAAGGGAAAATAATATGAAAGATATTATTTTATCTCCAGAGCTGACCTTTCACCAGATTTCTGAAATAAGAAGAAGAACAGATGCAACTTTGGAAAGTATTGGTTATGGATTTCTTAGGGTTATGACTATGAAACACTGTCCATTTTCATTGATAAAAAAATGTGAATACAAACGAAATTGTGAAGTATGTAATTTTAAAGAGGGGTATACTTTAAGAGATGAAAAAAATGTAGACTTTAAAACGAAAAGAGAAAATGATCTTTCAATAATTTATAATTCATATCCAATTTCTATCATTGAACATTTGGATAAGGTTTCTGAATCAGGAATAGATTATCTTTTACTAGATTTTACATTTGAAGAAAACCCTCAAGAAATTATAGATGAATTTGTTAATGCTAGATATAAAAAAACAAGTATATTAAATGAAAGATTAAAAGAAAAATGGGGAAATATTACTCATGGACACTATTTTAGAGGTGTAGATTAGATGTATGAAAAATCATTAAAGACATTGGAGTACTTTAAAATAATAGAACTTTTAGCTACAGAGACAGAATCTCAGCTAGGAGAAGAGTACGCAAAGTCTATAAAACCTTCTACAAATATTGAAGAAGTAAAAAGATGGCTTCGAGAAACAGAAGAAGCTTTCCAATTGATAATTAAGAGGGGTAACCCTCCTTTATATGGTGTAAAGCCAATACAAAGAGAAATAAAAAGAACTCAAATCGGCGGAAGTTTAACTCCAGAAGGATTGTTAAAAATCGCAGAAACTTTGAGATGTGCAAATGCCTTAAAAAAATATTTGAGGGATACTCTCCAAGAAGATTTAGAAAGCAAGTTTTTATATATTGGAGATATGATAGAATCCTTAAATACATTTGATAGGATAGAAAATGCAATTTATCGTGCAATAATTTCTGAAACAGAAATATCAGATGACGCTTCACCAAAGCTTAGGACTATTAGAATTGGAAAAAAATCCAAATCTGAAAGCATAAAATCTAAACTCAACAAGATGATCACATCGGAAGAAAATAAAAAATATTTGCAAGATTCTCTGTTCACAGTAAGAGATGGAAGATATGTAGTTCCAGTGAAAAGAGATTTTAGAGCAGATGTACCAGGAATGGTCCACGATATGAGTTCATCAGGTGCTACTCTTTTTGTAGAGCCTATGGCAGTTGTGGAACTTAACAATGAAATTCGCGAACTGGAAATAGAAGAACGAAAAGAGATAGAGAGAATTTTAGCTGAGTTATCCCAAATGGTGGGAGAAAACTCTTATGAAATTGGAGCCAATGAGCATTTATTAAGGGAGTTAGACTTTATCTTTGCAAAAGGAAAGCTAGCTATTAAACAAAATGCTACAAAACCCAATTTAAATTCAAATGGAATTGTAAACATTAAACAAGGTCGCCATCCATTATTGGATAAAAAAACAGTAGTGCCTATAGATATATATATTGGAGATGGATTCGAAACCCTTGTTGTCACTGGACCTAATACAGGTGGAAAAACTGTTAGTTTAAAAACAGTGGGACTTCTTACTGCTATGGCTCAGTCAGGTTTATTTATTCCAGCAAAAAGTAATTCAGAAATTGCCGTATTTGAAAATATTTATGCAGATATTGGAGACGAACAGTCCATAGAACAAAGTTTATCCACATTTTCATCCCATATGGTTAATATTGTGGATATTATTTCCAGATTAGAAGATAATTCCCTAGTATTATTTGACGAATTAGGAGCAGGAACCGATCCTACAGAAGGAGCAGTATTGGCGATTGCAATTTTAGAAAAATTAAGGGAAAAAGACGTAAGGTCTATAGCAACTACTCACTATAACCAATTAAAGGTTTATGCCATGACTACAGAAGGTGTTGAGAATGCTTCTATGGAATTTGACATTGATACTCTTAGTCCGACGTTTAGATTACTAATTGGAATTCCAGGAAAATCAAACGCCTTTGAAATCTCCAAAAGACTAGGATTGGATGAAAGCATTATTGAAAACGCTAGAAGTCTTGTAGAAACAGATAATATTAAATTTGAAGACATGCTTACTGAAATTGAAAAAAATAGAGAGATAATTGAATCTGAAAGGCAGCAAGCAGAAATAGCTAGAGCAGAAACAAAAAGATTAGAAGAAAAGGCAAAATCTTATAAAGAAAAAACTGAAGAGATGCGAGAGAAGCTTCTTGAAGAAGCTAGAATAGAAGCTAGAAATATAATAAGAAATGCCAGAGATGAATCCAAAATTATTATCGACGAGATAAAAGATATTTCAAAAAATATTGGAGAAGATTCCTCTAGAAGATTACAAGATGCTACGGACTTTTTAAGAAAATCAGAAAAAGACTTAGATGCCCATTTAAGAGAAGATTTATTAAATCTAAGAGTAGATAAACCCATAGAAGAAATAAAAATGGGAGACTCAGTTGGAATCCCATCTCTTAATCAAGAGGGAACTGTTCTTACAGAAGTGGACTCCAGTGGAAATGTTATGGTCCAAGTGGGTATAATGAAGATGAGTTTGCCACTTAATTCTTTAGTTCCTATAGAAGGCGTAGCAGAAATAAAAACAAGAGAGCGAAC
Organism: Tissierellia bacterium; assembly: GCA_012728775.1. The sequence continues at coordinate 4,182 of JAAYEN010000060.1, read as the reverse complement.
TAAGAAAATCCATACTGCTAAGTCCAAATTTATAAAAAAAGAAATTGACTTACGGGGAAAAAATGTAGAAGATGCAATTTTTGAACTAGATAAATATCTAGATGACGCTTATTTATCAGGACTAAAGCAAGTAGAAGTGATTCACGGTAAAGGTACAGGAGCCTTGAGAGAAGGATTACAACCTTACTTTAAAAAGCATAAACATGTAAAAAATGCTAGAATGGGTGAATACAGAGAAGGCGGTATGGGTGTGACCATATTAGAATTGAAATGAGGATAAAATGATAGAAATAGGGAAAAATCAAATATTAAAAATAAAAAACTTTGCAAGTCATGGTGCGTATTTATACGCTGATTCAGACATGGAAAATACAGTTCTCCTTCCGAAGCTTGAAGTACCAAAGGGAAAAGAAGTTGGAGATGAAATTTCAGTTTTTGTCTATAAGGATAGCAGCGACAGAACTATTTCCACAACTAAAAAACCCTATATAGAAATAGGAAAAATAGCTTTACTTAGAGTAGTAAGCAAAACCAAAATTGGTGCTTTTATGGATATGGGCTTGGAAAGAGATGTATTATTGCCATTTTCAGAAATGATAGGACAAGTTGGAGAAGGGAAATCCTATTTAGTTAGACTTTATGTGGATAAATCTGAAAGACTTGCTGTATCTATGAACATTAGACAAGCCCTTGAAACCAAGTCTAATTATAAAGAAAATGACTCAGTTATGGGAACCATTTATTCCATGCATCCTAACCACGGGCTGTTTGTTGCTGTGGACGAAAAATACGATTCATTAGTACCTAAAGATGAAGCCCAAGGCATTTACGAAATTGGAGAAGTAATCCAAGGAAGAGTAAGCCAAGTAAATAAGGATGGAAGATTGGTGCTAAGTCTTAAAGAAAGAGCTTATCTTAATATAGGCGAGGACTCTGAAATTATTTTAGATTTACTAGAAGATAATAATGGAGTGTTAAATATTGGGGATAAATCTAGTCCAGAAGAAATAAAAGAAATTACAGGAATGACCAAATCGGCATTTAAAAAAGCTGTGGGGCAACTTTATAAGGAAAGAAGTATTAAAATACAACCTAAGAAAATAGAATTGGTCTAATTTAAGAATGATATGTTATAATATACTAACGAGATTAATTAGTAGAAATGTGTGGAGGAAGTAATGACAAGAAGAATGAAGGCTATTGTGAGTTTTGCTTTGCTAGTTTGTATATTGCTTACAAGTAATATAGCACTTGCAAATGGTTATGTAAGACAAAACTCATTTCTTAATGCAAAAGGGCAAGACAGAGTAAATGAAATAAAAAAATTCCAAGCAATGAACAATATTGTTGTAACTGGAACTTTTGATAGTAGAACTAAAGATGTTTTATACAATGAAGATTACACAACCTATGATGTAATAAAAAATCCACCTACAAAAGGACTTTGGATAGTGGTAAATAAAACCAAGAAAATTTTAACAGTTTACAATGGAACACAAGTAGACGTAAAATTTCCAGTAGCTTTAGGAACAAGTGCTACGCCTACACCATCTGCAAAAGCTAAAATTTCAAATCTAGCAGTAAATCCAGCATGGGGTGGAATGGGAGGAAAATATACACCAAGAGCAGCAAATGATCCACTAAATCCACTGGGAGAAAGATGGATGGGATTGTCAATTCCGGGATTTAATGGATATGGAATTCATGGAACTATTAGACCTAGAGAAATTGGAATGTATGTTTCCAATGGATGTATTAGAATGTTTAATTATGATATAGAAAATTTTGTATTTCCGAAGATGAAATCCGGAACTCCAGTATGGTTAGGTACAGATGCGGAATTAAATAGCTGGGGAGTCTATCAATATGTAGATAAATTATCCAACAATCAACCAGCAGAACCAGTTGCACCTGTAGCACCAGTGGAAACGCCAGTAAAAGATCCAGTGGTGGATGTTCCTTCAATTATTGAAACACCAGAAGCTAAGGTTGAAGAGACAGCACCAATAACTACAAATTTAGAACCATAAAATATTAGCCGCCAAATGTGCGGCTTTTATTGTATAATGTATTTGGAAAAATTATTGAATAAAGGTGACTAATAATCCAATTATGAATATTAAAAAATATAGTAAAAAAGAAGGAATTATTGAATACGTAGATACTGAAACTCCAGGAGATGTAATTTTGTTTTTGCATGGAGCTGGAGTAAATCTAAGACAATTTGAATATCAGATATCTAAATTGTCTGATACTTTCAGAATTGTTGCCTTTTCCTTAAGAGGTCACGGAAATTCAAAACTATATAAAGAACAAACATCAGAAGACATGACATTTCCAAAAATGAGAGAAGATCTAATTCACCTAATGGACTATTTAGAAATAGATGTATTTAACATCGTAGGGAATTCTGCAGGAGGAGTTTTAGGCCTAGAAGTATTAAAAAGTTGTCCAGAACGACTTAAATCATTAATTATTTATGGAACTGCTCCGGAAATACAATTTTCTTATTTTGTAAGAGATATGATAGTTAACATAGATAAATTTATGTTAAAAGCAGGAAATAATGTATACAAAAATTTGATGGTCAACTATTCATCAAAATACAAGAATACACAGACATTATTTAAATCTCTAATTGAGGATACTAACGATGATACTATTTGGCAATTTAGAAAGATTTTAGCTAGATATACATATGTAGAAGAAATTATAGATACCAAAATACCAATATTAATAATAAAATCAAAATACGATAAGGATATTAATAAATCTTTAAATCGATACGAAAAAGAATTTTTGAAAAATCCAAATGTTAAGATGATTAAATTAGAAGATGCAGGACATATTGCTAATTTAGATAATCCAGAAGAATTTAATAAAATAATTAGAAAGTTTATAGAAAATGAAAATAAAAATTGAAGACTTATCCCATGATGGTAGAGGAATAGGTAGGATAGACGGGAAAGCTGTATTTGTCCCAAGAACATATCCAGATGAAGTCGTAGAGATACAGATAAAAAAAGATAAAAAACGATTTTTTGAAGGAGAAACTTTAAATATTATAGAAGAATCAAAATATAGAATTGACACCATATGTTCAGATTTTTATAGATGCGGAGGTTGTCAATTTTGTGATTACGAATATTCCCAGCAGCTAGAATACAAAAAGAATCGAGTAATAAATGACTTTAAAAAATTTGCCAATTTAGCAATTGAAAATATAAAAGTAAATGGAATGGAAAATTTCCATAATTATAGAAATCACGTACAATTTCGAGTAAAAAATGGCGAGATAGGATATTTAGACAAAGAATCCCAAGAGATTTTCACGCCAGAGGATTGCATAATTGCACCACAAGACACAGATAATATTATAGAAGTTTTAAAAGAATTTTCAGAGATTAATAAAGTTAGTTTAATTGGAATTAGAGAAAATCATTTAAAAGAGAAAATGCTAATATTAGTGGTTCAAATAGAAAAACTTCCAAATGTTCGAAAAAGAAATTCAAATAATGAAATTAAAACATTGAATTTAAATATCCACGTAATTGAAAAACTAAAAGCATTAAATGTAACCCATATTTATCAAAATTTTAATCCCAATCCAAAATATCACTACGGGAATAAATCTATAAAGCTTTATGGCGAAGGAGAATTTCAAGAAGAAATCTTAGGAAATAAGTTTATCCTATCTCCTACATCCTTTTTCCAAGTAAATCGAACTCAAGCAGAGATTTTATACAAAAAAGGAATTGAAAATTTAAATCTAAATTCTAAAGACAAAGTCCTAGAACTTTATTCTGGAATAGGAACTATAACTATGGAAATAGCCAAAAGAGCAAAAGAAGTAACCGCAATAGAATACGCCAAATCTTCAGTAGAAGACGCCAAGTTAAATGCAAAGCTAAATGGTATTGATAATATAAAATTTATAAGCGGAAAAGTAGAAGAAAAACTAGAATCTTTTGATAAAACTTATAAAAAAATCCTCCTAGATCCCCCACGAGCAGGGGCTAATAGGGAAGTTATAGAGAAAATCATAGAACTAAAACCAGAAATAATTTCCTACATAAGCTGCGACCCCGCCACATTATCTAGAGATGTGGGGTTACTAATCAATAAAGGAAATTATAAAATAGAAAATATAGAAATTGTAGATTTATTTCCATTAAGCAGCCA
>JAAYEN010000051.1 GCA_012728775.1 Tissierellia bacterium | reverse complement strand
GATATGGGTTACTGCCGCAAAATAGTGGAGACACTATGAGATGGTTAACAGCTTTTGTCAACAATAAGGCATAAGCTAACGTAACTTCACCGCCTTGTAAAGCTAAAGCTCGAACGGGATTTGGTTTGTTTTTGTTTGCAATGCACTCCATTTAACTTTCGAGTTAGATGGAGTTTTTTATTGCAGTAATGGCGGATTTTGAAACCGCAAAAATATCAAGGAGGAAAAATGGACGACCGACCCCGTAGTTTAAGCAAAAATAAAATAGAATAGCACGTCCAGCCTTCTAATTTTCCAATTAATTAGTAGGAGGGCTTGACGCGCTTTCTACAATTAGGAGGAAAAGGAAATGAACAACAAAATTACACAACTAGATTTTGAAAATCTAACAGATAACCAGAGACTGCTTTGGGCATCAGATGCCGACCAAACAGAATTGTTTGAAATTTTAGAAACATCTCTAAAAGGAAAAAATGAAGAGCAAATAGAAGATGCAAGAGAAAAATTCGGCGAAAACAAAGTAATCTATAAAAAGAAAAAGGGAATCATAAGAGAGCTCATAGACGCTTTCATCAATCCCTTTACAATAGTTTTAATAGTACTAGCGGTAGTATCGACAGTAACAGATATTTTTCTAGCACAGCCAGGTGACAGAGACTTTGCAGCGGTAATTATCATCACTACAATGGTACTAATCTCAGGAACCCTTAAATTCGTTCAAGAGAGAAGATCTGGCGAGGCTGCAGAAAAGCTCACAGACATGATAGAAAATACCACAGCAGTTTTGCGAATCGATATGGGTAGAAAAGAAATTCCCATTGATGAAGTAGTCGTAGGGGATATCATTCACATTTCGGCAGGAGATATGATACCTGCAGATATGAGAATCTTAAATTCCAAAGACCTCTTCCTTTCCCAAGCTTCCTTGACAGGAGAATCCGAACCAGTGGAGAAATTTTCTGATAACGAAGCAGAAGGAAATAACGTTCTTTACAAAAACAATCTCGTCTTTATGGGAACCAGTGTAGTTTCAGGTTCAGCAAGAGGAGTTGTAATCGGCGTAGGAAATGACACCATCTTCGGCTCCATAGCAGAAGAATTGGAAGAACCACCAGAAGCTACATCCTTTGAGAAGGGAGTAAACTCTGTATCTTGGGTCTTGATAAGATTTATGCTCATAATGGTGCCCATAGTATTTTTTGTAAATGGATTTACAAAAGGAGACTGGCTCCATGCAGGATTATTTGCTATATCCATAGCAGTGGGACTCACTCCAGAAATGCTACCCATGATAGTAACGGCAGGATTATCCAAGGGATCTCTAGAGATGGCGAAAGAAGAAGTTATAATTAAAAATCTAAACTCTATCCAAAATTTAGGTTCTATGGATATTCTTTGCACAGACAAAACTGGAACACTTACAGAAAATAAAGTCGTACTCCAATACCATTTGAACTTGGACGGCGAAGAAGACACTAGAGTTTTACGTCACGGATTTTTAAATTCCTATTTCCAAACAGGACTAAAAAACTTAATTGACATAGCAATTATTAATAAAACCATGGAACTTCAAGAAGATGAAAATCTAAAAGATTTATCGACAAGATATGAAAAGATAGACGAGATACCCTTTGACTTTTCCAGAAGAAGAATGTCCGTAGTTGTCCAAGACAAAACTGGAAAAACCCAAATGATTACCAAAGGTGCAATAGAAGAAATGCTGGAAGTTTCCTCATTTTTAGATATAAATGGAGAAGTAGTACCACTTACAGACGAGATGAAAGAAACTGTAATGGATTCAGTGAGAAAACTCAACGAAGACGGAATGCGCGTCCTTGGCGTATCTCAAAAGACGAATCACAGACCTGTAGGAGCCTTCTCCACAGAAGACGAATCAATGATGGTTCTCATAGGATATCTAGCGTTTTTGGATCCACCAAAAGCATCGGCAGTTGATGCCATTCAAGCGCTTAAAGAAAACGAAGTAACTGTAAAAATTCTAACAGGAGATAATTCAGAAGTTACAAGAGCAGTTTGTTCACAACTTGGACTTGAAGTGCAAAATATGTACACTGGAGAAGAAATCGAAGTCATGACAGATGACGAGATAAAAGAGATTGCAGACGAAGTCACAGTATTTGCAAAACTCTCTCCAGAACAAAAGGCTAGAATCGTAAGAGCCTTAAGAGCAAAAGGCCACTCCGTAGGATATATGGGAGACGGAATCAATGACGCACCAGCTATGAAAGCCTCAGACGTAGGCATCTCAGTACACGACGCAGTAGATATCGCAAAAGAAGCAGCAGATGTAATTTTGCTGAAAAAAGATTTGATGGTGTTAGAAGAAGGAATCCTAGAAGGCAGAAAAACATACGGCAATATGATTAAATACATCAAGATGACGGCATCTTCCAACTTTGGAAATGTATTTTCAGTATTACTTGCCAGCGCATTTTTGCCATTTATGCCAATGGAGTCCATGCATCTTTTGCTGCTCAATTTAATTTACGATATATCTTGTACGGCGATACCTTGGGACCATATGGATGCAGAGTTTTTGAAAAAGCCAAGAGATTGGGACGCAAGTTCCATATCCAAGTTTATGATTTATTTTGGACCTACCAGTTCTATTTTCGACATCATAACTTATCTGTTCTTGTATTTCGTTCTTTGTCCACAATTTACAGGAGGAATGTTGTATCATCAGCTGACAGATCCGGCTATGAAAGCACTTTATATAGCAGTGTTCCAATCAGGATGGTTCGTAGAATCCATGTGGACTCAGACTCTAGTCATCCACACATTGAGATCACCAAAAATTCCATTCCTACAAAGTCACTCCTCATTTCCAGTGATGAGCCTGACGACAATGGGAATAGTAATACTAACATTAATTCCATTTACAGGACTAGGAAAAGAAATCGGCCTTCATCCACTAAACGCAACGTTTTTCATATTCTTAGGAGTAGTAGTAATAGCCTACATGGCATTAGTACAAGTAATGAAAAACTATTATGTTAAAAGAGAAGGGGAGTTATTGTAATTGTAGGCGATGTGTTTTAAAAAATTTTGCGGCCAGATATTTGAAGAAAATTTAAATATTTTGGCTGCATTTTTTATATTTATGCTTTATATAATAAAATAAAGCTAATATTACAATTGTATTAAATAATAGAAAATCCGTTGACACTTGATTTCAAATCATATATATTAT
>JAAYEN010000258.1 GCA_012728775.1 Tissierellia bacterium | reverse complement strand
TTTAAGATTATCAAATTACAATTTTCAAACTTATAATAGAATTTCAAAGCTAAACCTAATACCTTTACTTAATAGTTACTCTAAACCTTCAGAATATAAGCCATTCTGCAATCTATGATAAACTGTATAGCACAATATTTAGTTGTGCACCGCTCTCAATTTCCAGTTTTTTTCAATTGAGAGGAATCCAATTTACTACCCTTAAAAACATCATCATCCTCTAGTCACTTCGCTAAAAAACTTCTTAGCTTAGATTTTTATGATATTCACAGTGTAGCCTGGTCCGGTTTTTAAATTACAAAGAGTCTTTAATTCTTTGTATAAGTATTATACCACAAGTAAAATAATTGTAAACACCTTTTTGAAATTTTTTTGAAATTTTTTTCATTTTATTTGTTTTTGTAATTAGCTGTAAAAAATAATCGGCTGTTTTTAGTCGATTCTAATCGTCGCATTTATTTTATTTGAAACTTTTATAATTTTTACTTGCATAATTTGAATGAATTTTAAATTTTAATCTTTAATATGCTCAGCAAATTTTTCAAAAGCTCTTCTTCTATGGCTTATTTGATTTTTTTCGTGGGTTCCTAATTCTGCAAAAGTTTTGTCGAAACCTTCTGGAATAAATAATGGATCATATCCAAAGCCTCCATCTCCTCTGAGGCTACTTGCTATATGTCCTTTTAGAATTCCTGTTACAAATTCCGGTTCTTTTCCGTCTTCAACTATTGCAACTGTAGTTCTAAATTCACAAGTTCTCTCTTCATAAGGCACGTTATCTAACTTTTCTAGCATTAATGCATTATTAGCTCCATCGTCATGGTCTTTTCCTGCAAATCTGGAAGTATGAACTCCAGGTTCCCCCTCTAAGTAGTCTACAAAAAGTCCTGTATCATCTGAAATTACTATATATTCAGGGCCAATTAATTCTTTTAGTCCTTTAGCTTTTAACAAAGCATTTCCCTCTAGAGTGTTTTCAGTTTCTTCTACGTCAAAATTTTCTTGTCCTACTTCTGATTTAGGTAAGATTTCTATTTGCAAATCTCCAATGATTTCTTTTATCTCTTCTATTTTATGTTTGTTATTAGACGCTAGGACTATCTTTTTCATTTTTTATTTCCTCTATTAGTTCTTCTAGTTCAATTTTTTGATCATAGATTATTTCATTTACGCCAGACTTAGCTAATTTCATAAGCTTGCTAAATTCCTCTTCGTTAAAGGTACCTTGCTCTGCACTACTTTGGATTTCAATAAATTCTCCTTTGTCATTCATAATGACATTCATATCCACTTGAGCTTTTGAATCTTCGTGGTAATTTAAATCCAATAATAATTCATCTTGAACTTTGCCTACGCTTACAGCTGCCATAAAAAACTTCATAGGAAATTCTTTAAGATTTTCTTTTTTATATAGCTTATAAACTGCATCATAAAGAGCGACGAATCCTCCAGAAATAGCTGCACATCTAGTGCCTCCATCTGCTTGAATTACATCTACATCTATCCAAATTGTCCTTTCACCAATCTTCGTAAGATCAATGGAAGCTCTCAAAGCTCGTCCAATAAGTCTTTGAATTTCTATTCCTCGACCGTCTTGTTTTCCCCTTGTAGAATCCCTTTGCTTTCTAGTAGAAGTAGAAGCAGGCAACATGGAGTATTCGCAAGTTAGCCATCCTTGGCCAGAGCCTTTTAAAAAAATGGGAACTTTATTTTCGATCATAGCTGTTACAATAATTTTAGTCTTGCCCATTTCTATAAGTACGCTACCATTAGGATATTCTAAAATATTTCTTTTTATATTTAACCTTCTAAGTTCGTCAGAGTTTCTACCGTCTATTCTCATATTATTTTTTGAAAAATCCTCCAGTCCATTGTTTAATACTGTTTACTGTGATAAATGAGCTTGGCACTAATTTTTTAGTAATATATCTCAATTTATCATACTCTTTTCTTCCTATTACTGCTATTAATACAGAGTTTTTCGTTTCATATCCATGACCTTCCAATACAGTAACTCCATATCCCCTTTTTCTCAAGGCTTCTGTAAGTTCTGCTTCATTCGCTTGAGGTATTATAATTTGGACACTTATATAACCTAAAGCTAGCTTATCTTCTATGGTTATTCCTACGAAATTTCCTGCGGCAAAACCTAAACCATAGGCTATGACGTTAAATATATTATCCATACTTTGCATTAAAGTATTCAATATCATAATGTAGATTACAACTTCAAAAAAACCTAATATGGCGGCAGGGATTTTTCTGCCTTGAACCACTAGAATTGTTCTCATTGTAGATAGTGACACGTCACAAATTCTAGAGAAAAAAATTAATAAATAAGTCAATTTACACCCCTATACATTCTTTTATTTAAACATTACTATTATATCAAAGTTATTCTTCTATTCAAGGAATTCCTTATTACATCACAAAAATGTCATCTGAGTATATAAATCCTCGTCCAAATTAGAAAGGGAAAGTCCAATTAGTCTTACATGTTGCTCTAAAGGTAAATCATCTAAGAGTTCTACTGCAATATCATAAATAATAGCTGGTGAATTAGTGTAGTTTTCCATAGTAAAAGATCTAGTATGGGAAGAAAAGTCTTCGTATTTTATTTTTATATTTACCGTCTTTCCTACTATGCCTTTAGCTTTCATATCCTGCGAAATTTCATTGGCGTAGGATTTTAATAAATTTCGCAAAACCTTCTTGTCCCTAATTACTTTGAAAGTTCTTTCTGTTCCTATGGATTTTCTTTCCCTATAAGGATTTACCTTTCTATCGTCTATGCCTCTAATTCTATCATAAACTTCTTTGCCCATCTTACCTAAGAATTTAATCAAAAATTCTTCAGACAAATTCATCATATCCAAAACCGTATAGACTCCAATATTGTTAAACTTTTTTTCTGATTTTCTTCCTATTCCATAAACTTTTCTCACTGGTAAAGGCAAAAGAATTTCAGGTACCATATCCTTTGTTATTATTGTTAAACCTTCAGGTTTTTCCCAATCAGATGCAAGTTTTGCTAAAAATTTATTATAAGAAATTCCAAAACTCATCGTAAGACCTATTTCATTTTTAACTCTTTTTCTAATGTAATTAACTATTTCTAATGGAGTTTTATCCACATCAGATACATCTAAAAAAGCCTCATCTATGGATAACTTTTCCACCAAATCAGTAACTTCATATAATATCTGAAATACTTCTCTGGAAATTTCAGAGTATCTGTCCTTTCTCGTGGGTAAGTAAATTCCATGGGGACATCTTTGTCTAGCTTGGAATAAAGGCATAGCGGAATGGATTCCATATTTTCTAGCTTCATAATTCGCCGTCGTGACTATCCCTCGTTTACTCGTTCCACCTACTATTACAGGTTTTCCCTTTAAGCTAGGATTGTCCAGTTCTTCCACAGCTGCAAAAAACGCATCCATATCTAAGTGGATAATGTTTAAACCATCCCAATCCATTTAATCATCCTCAATTCTAAATACAATTATATCAGAAAGACTACCTTAAACTCAAAGTAGATATAAAATCGTATATGGCCTTATCCCTTTGGATTCCTACTAAAAACTCATCCCAATCGTCAATAAGGCAATCATGAGTCTTTCTCTTTTCATCTTTTACTTCATCAAAGACGAAATCCCTCATATAATAAAAGTTATTCCATCTCTTATGTTCAAGAGCAGTCATGTAATTCATATAGGGATTGGATTCAATAATGCTAAGCTGCTCCGAAATGTTCTTGTTCTCTATTTTTTCATTCCACAAATCTATTATTTCATTTACAGAATTAGGAAGTCCTTCTAAGTTTATAAATTTTTCTAGAATATTTATTTTTGTGTCTTGATGTGCGCTTTGGTATATACTAGACTCTTTTTTAATATTCGAAAGCTTTTTCCACTGTTCTTCAGGTGAAATTTTCTCATCTTCCCACCCCATCATTTCAGAAGAAATCATATTGTAATAAGCATTGAAATGTTTTGCATTTTCCATCAGACTTTCATTTACTATAATATCCATAGTTAACACATCTTTAGAATCTCCAAATACTGTAATATTGTCATGGCGCAAGAAAAGGCTTTCTACTAAGGTTTCAATAATTTCAAACTCTTTAGAATAAACTGCCACTGGCAAATCCGTTATATTATCAATAACTCTGTCTATTTTTAAAATATTGTCATAAATATCTTCCGCTCCAAATAACACTCCACTAAAAGCATTTTTTTCGTGGAGCTCCTTTACCACTTTTCCTATTTCCCTTTCGCTGTCCAAGTCTATTAAAGTGTAATCCAATACCTTATCGATCATAGTCTTGTAATCTTTATATTTGTTAAATTTTTTCGTAGCATTTTGATCTATTATGGTAACTTTTAAATTTTCTATAGGATTAATCGTCAATAAGTTAGAAGCTTGGTTAAGAAATTGCTCGCTAATTTTTGAAAATCCAATAATTAATAAATTATATGTTCCCATTTCTCTAGCTATCTCTTCCATGGTTCCATACTTTTCCTTTTCAAAACCATTTTTTAAACTTCTAGGATAACTGAAAATAAAATCCGAATTTTCCAGCAAATCCTTAATCAATAATTCTTCTATGGTAAAATAATGAATGTCAAAACTGTCCAGTTCGTCCATCTTTAACTCTACCAATTCTTTTATTCGATAATCCTCCGTTTTAATATAAAGATTTATCTCTTTGTTATTGTTAGAATACATGCGATTTAAAGCAGATACACGACCATAGTTTTTAGGCTCAGATTCAAAGGAAATAATAATACCTTTATCTCCAATTTTTTATCTTTTATTTTTAATAAATTGATTTCATCTTGAGGATTGGAATAATCTAATCTAATTACTTCTACACTAAGCTCTTCAAGTCTTTTTTCATCAAATTTTTCCCCTTCGTCCAAGAGAGAATATATTCTAACTCCTGGCATATCCTTTTGAAGATTTTTTATAAAAGTTATAGCATCTTCATCTGCTCCCATAATGACTATATGCTCTTTATTAACATGATATAGTCCTAAGCTGATGGTTTTATAGAGTTTATCAAAAATCGAAAATATTCCCACCATAGTAGAAAGGGGTGCCATCCAAATAGCTAATTCGTATGCCAAAGGAGCTTCATTTAAAAGCCCATTAGTCGGAGCAAAGGTGAATAACTTCATTACAGAAATTAGAATTACAGTAAATTCTTTAAAAATATTCGTATAATTTCCACCATATAATTGATAAGAGCCCACGACACTTAAAATAGCTGAAAGTAGAAAAAAT
>JAAYEN010000070.1 GCA_012728775.1 Tissierellia bacterium | reverse complement strand
TGAAAACTAATAACCCCAAATTTGACACATTTAAAGATTATTTAAAAACCATAGAAGATGAAAAACAAAATAAAAGAATGGAAGAGATACTTATCCACATTATAGATACTTTTCCACAACTAGAAACGGCAATTAAGTGGAACGAACCGATGTTTACAGACCACGGAACTTTTATTGTGGCTTTTTCAACTGCAAAAAAACACATATCCTTTGCCCCAGAACATGTTTCCTTAGAAAAATTTGAAAAAGAATTTAAAGAGGCAGGATATAACATTACTAAAATGCTAGTACAAATCCCCAATAATAAAGAAGTGGACTACGAACTTTTAGATAAAGTTATTGAATTTAATATTGAATATAAGAAGGACTTTGATAAGTTTTGGTTACTTCCAACGAGGTAATTAATAGTAAAACTTATGCAGGCGGCGAAGATTATTATGCCCTGTTTTTTGAGGATCCAGATAGAATAAAACTAGAGATAGTCTATAGCTAGAAAGACTAAAGGGGAAAAATGAAAGATTATATAATTAATGACTTTACAGATTTGAGGTTTCAATCTTCATTTAAAGAGTATTTTAAAGAGCTAGAAATAGAGCTTAATAATTGGGACTCTTTGTTTAAAGAGATGAACGAAGAAAAAGACAATTTCGCTATTCTTAGAATGAAAGACGATATGGTAGTTGGATTTATTCAGTTTAAAATCGACACTTTAAGTAATTGGTTTTTTGAAGAAAAAGTGGGCTTTATTCGAGAGTTTTGGATTAATAAAAATATTAGAAAAGAAGGTCATGGAGCCTCATTATTAAAATTAGCAGAAGAGCACTTTATGGAAAATAAAGTATATAAATCAATACTTACAACTGACACAGCATCTAAATTTTATATTAAAAATGGATACGCTTTTGATCCATCTTATAAAGCATTAAATGAAGATGATGTGTATGTAAAGATACTTAAGTAAAATGGAGAACGATATGAAGTATACTTCCAATTACCAAGAAAAACCATTAAAGTTGGAACCATACTTCCAATTCAATCAAAAATATTGTAAAATAGGAAGTATAATTCCAATAAAGGAGTATCCAGAATGTACAAACGAGAAAAATACTTAAAAAAGTTAATAGATTTTAAAGATACTGATTTTATTAAAGTTATAACTGGTGTGAGAAGATCTGGTAAATCGATTTTATTAAAACAATATATTGACTATTTAAAGGAATTAGGTATAAAAGATGAGTTTATTATTTATATAAATTTAGAAGCCTATGAGTTCCAGTCTATAAATGACGAAAAAAGTTTTTCTGATATTATAATAAATCTTATTCCAAAAACTGAGGAGAAATTTTATCTATTAATTGACGAAATTCAATTTATAGAAGGTTGGCAAAAAGTCATAAACTCCTTTAGAGTGAGTTTTAACTGTGACATAGTAATTACTGGCTCAAATGCTAAGTTACTATCAGGAGAGTTGGCTACTTTATTAAGTGGAAGATATATTGAAATTGATATTTATCCATTTTCATTTAAGGAATTTGTAGAAGCTAAAGGAATCAATGAGAAATCACGTGAAATTGATTTAGCATATAAAGAATATGAACAATATGGCGGGTTTCCAAGTGTGGTAATGTCTAAAGAGTCCATAAAAACTACCATATTATCAGGAATATTTGATTCTATAGTTTTAAATGATATAGCTTCACGTGGCTCAATTAGAGACACACTAACACTTAAGAGATTGGTGTCATTTTTGGCAGATAATGTGGGACAGTTAGTAAATCCTACTAAAATATCAAACTTATTGATTAATGAAAAACTAGATATTTCTAACCATACCGTAAATAGATATCTTGAACTATTACAAACTTCGTATTTATTTTATGAAGCTAAACCCTACGACTTAAGAGGAAAATCCTATTTAAGACAGAATTCAAAATATTATATGGTAGATAACGGGTTGAGAAATCAAGCCATAGGATATAAAGAAAGTAATTTTGGAAATAGATTAGAAAATATCGTATTTATGGAACTTTTAAGAAGGGGATATAAAGTTGATGTGGTAAGAATAGAGGATAAAGAAGTAGACTTTATTGCTAGAAAAAATGAAAAAACAGAGTATTATCAAGTAGCATATCAATTACCCCAAAACACTCACGAAACAGATAATCTTTTAATGATTAAAGACAATTTTAATAAAACTCTCATCACGGGCAGATATGAGGGCGTTGATAACATTGATGGCATTAATGTTGAATACATTGTTGATTGGTTATTAAATGAGAAATAAAAAGGAGTAACATGGAATTTACAATTAAAGAAAGATTTGATAAAAACGAAAAAGAGCAAATTTCTAGGGATATACTAAATAATGCTTGCTGTTGAGTTTGCTATTAACAATTTAGGCATGGCAGTTATTAATGCAGATACAATTAAAAAGAACGAACGTAGTCAATATGTTTTGCAAAAGTGTGGGTTTTGTTTTATATATGAAGATGATGATTTTAGATATTATCAAATTAAGAAATAGTTGTGCATCTTCAAAATTACAAAAAAAGAGGGAATAGTCCCTCTTTTTTAATGCCCTTTTAAAATCGTATTTTAGCATAATTTTGATAATCAGGAAAAAGGTTTTGGTAAAACTCTTACGTTTTAAAGTTTAATCAGTTAAAGGGTATAATCATCAACTTTTACATACAGCTAAAAGGGTTTAGACAATCTAAAAAAATTTCTAGATTATCTCTTCCATAGGTCTGTATTCTATGTCGAATCCGTAGTGTTTTGGCCCCATAATTCTGATTCCTTCTTCTGTTCTGTATTTTGGATTTGCAAATGCAACGACAGCTACATAGTCTCCTTCTTTAATATCCGTATTAGTTAATGGTTCGCCGTCTTCCAATACACATTGTAATAAGTCTGGACTAGTAATATAAACTTCGTCGTTAAGCCAACTAATGTGGTTTTCGTTTTTGGCCCAAATTCTAAAGGTGTTATTTTCAAATTCTTTAATTCCCTTTAAATCTAGGTCCACATACATATAGCCGCCTTCGTTTTTCCATTCTTTTTTCTCCACCGTTCCCCTAAATACTATTTGTCCATCTGCAATATCTGCAAAAGCCTTAACTGGATCTTCGCCATTTTCTCTAGCTTCTCTTACTGCAGCTCCAGCTTTTAGGTTTCTAGTCATAGTTTCAGTTACCATTGCTTCCTTTGCATCTTTAACTTTCATTGGGAAACACGCTAGACCGATTGGTTCAAAGGCTGGAATTGAAAGCATTTTTCCCAGTTGTTCTGCCATATCATAGTTAGCAACTTCTTTAATTATACAAACATCTCCCCAAGGATCTACACAAGCAATAGGAGCGATTTCGTATTTCATCATTCTAGGTAATATTTGGGCTACTTCTGGAACAGCTCTACCAGCCAAATCCGCATCTATAAATTTCTTATTTAGTTGCGCAGCTGCATCTAATGGAGCAGGACAATTTATTCCGCCTAATTCCACAGATACAATACCGTCAAATTCAATCCCTAATTCTTTTTCTAGCTCTTTTACTGCTCGAACTAATACCCTAGGTTCTTTCTTTTCATCTAGTCCTAAAGACGCCTTTTTTTCTTTTTCTTCATCAGATAATGGCGCAATGGATCCCATAAATAAAGCAGTACAAATCCAAGCCTCATCATCTAAATCGTTAATATCTACGAATTCTAAGTTTTTGCCTTCTTCAAAACTTCCAAGTAATAGGGATTTTCCAACATTTTGTGGTCCACCACCGCCAGTTCCAAAAAGGGTAGAACCGCGTACAAAATCGTCTAAATCTTTCATAGTAAGTATTTTATTCATTTTATTTCTCCATTATATTTTATTTTTAAATATTCTCGAATTTTCCTTATCAATTCTCGAGTTAGCCCCACTTTCGTCCTTTACTAATCTCATAACGAAGGAGCCTTTAGTTTTCATCATTGGAACAATTTTAATATCTTTATTTTTAATTAAATCCTTTATTCCCACGTAAGCGCTAGAACAAGCTAGTATTAAAACTGTATCCACATTATTTAGGTTATTTGTAATTTTATCCCTTTCATCATCGAACATTTCACATGGGAAGATTACATTTATGGTTTTAACGTTTTTTCCTTGGTTTGATAATTTATTTATCCACTTATTTCTAACTTCCAATGTGGCAAGGGCGTTTTTTTCCATATCCCTTTCTTCAATCTTTCTACAAGGAATCTCTTCACTGTATGATAAACTTTCACAGGCACACCCTGGACACGTTATTAATAGGATATTTTTAGAATCTTCTAATCTTTCAAATATTTTTTCTTCTTCTATCATTTCACTGTAAAGTCCCATAAAAGCCTCCTTTACGGTATTAATGATAATCTATGTTCTTTAACTACTTTTACTAAAGCTATAATAGATATAACAACTAACAAAGCTCCGATAATGTATTGTAAAAATACAAATTTTCCAGAACCGTAGAATGTGGACATTGCTAGGGATAAAATGGATACTCCGAACATAAAGTCCACCCATGCTAGGGATCTGAAGTTTTCTATTATGCTGTTACTAAAATACTTAATGGCGTACAGTATTGGACCAAGACCTAAAACTATATAACAAACCACCATATACCACTGCCTATTTACCACTAACATTAAACAATTTAATACTCCTAAGATTAAAGAGATAATTGCTATATTTTTTTCTTTCATATTTAGCTCCTTTCATTATGTCCAATATAGAAATTAACATTAGACTTATAAAGTAACATTGAAACAATTGAGTATAATACAAAAGCAATTGCCAAAGAATTAAAACTTGGAGTAAAGAAAGGAATAAACCTAGTTAAATACGCACTTAAAAGTACAATTACAACAGCAAGTATATTTAATTTAGGGTGTTTTGAAGTTGATTCAAATTCATAATCTCTCTTTAGTACATTTTTATGAAAAACAAAATAATCTGCTATCATAACCCCACCAATTGGAGGAAGAACTGTACCCATAATTACTAAAAATGGAATAAAATATTCGTATACATTAAATATCGCAAGAACTGTTCCAATAACTCCCATAATGGAAACAGTGTACTTTTGAGGAACATTTATAAAAGACCCTAGTCCTAAAGATGCCGAATATAAATTAGCAGTATTAGTAGTCCACTGAGCTAAAACGAGTATAATTAAAGCCCCAACACCAAGTCCCATTTTAATCATAACTTCTGGTAAATTTGGCGTAGTTCCAACAGAAGAGACATTAGTAACAAAGGCCATTGCAAGACCAGTAGTTATAGTAAAAATTCCACCGATTAAATATCCAGCTGAAGCACTTATTGCCCCAGTGTTGGCGTCCTTTGCGTATCTTGAAATATCCGAGAGGATTATCGAACCTAAAACTGCGTTACCAACGACGATTGAAATACCAGTTACTAAATCAATAGGATCCCCAGTAGGAGTAGCTTCTATTAAAGCACTAGCGCCTCCACCTTGAACAACTGCAGCTAATCCTCCAAAAAATGACAATAGAATAATTAATGGAACAGCCACAAAACTAAGTATTGATATACTCTTATAGCCATACACAGCAGTAAGGGTCATTAAAAATCCACCGATTAGCGAACCTACAATTAAGTTGCTAAAAATCGTATTGGGAATAAGTTGTTGCATAGTTAAGGCAAAAAACGCAGCCTGGAAAGCAAACCATCCTATACCATTTAATAAAACTAAAATCAAACCAAAAATTTTGGAACCCCAATCCCCAAATACAGCCTTTGTTAAGATTGTAGTAGAAACTCCAAATCTTCCACCTAAAGCAGCGAGAGGAGCAGAAATTACTGTAAGTATTAACATTCCAATAATTGTAGCTAACATAGCTGTTCTAAAATCCAGTCCAGAAGCTAAAGAACCACCAGTTAACATAGTAGATAAGCATATTATCCATCCTGCAACTGTAGCAAAAACGTTTGCAGAACTTTTCCGTTCACTTAGAGGAACAACACTTGTAACATAATCTCCTGAAGTATCCTTTATCTGTGCTTGTACTTGATTTTCCATAGACATTACATTAACCTCCTTTTAAATATTTTTATGATTTATAAATCTTGCTTTTAATATAATTGATAAAAAAACATAAGAAAATATCAAATAAAATAAAAAAAGAGCCATAATTTTGTCGAATTTGACAAATATGGCTAGAAGCTTAATTTAATTTTTGTAGTCTTAATAATATTAAAGCTCTAAAAAGTTCAAATACTTGGGTAATGGAATCAAAATCAATATTAGTAAGCTTTTTAACTTTTTGTAGACGATACTTAATAGAATTTGAGTGCAAATACAAAATTTCAGCAGTATCTGTAATAGAGCTACTTGTATCCAAATAATAAGTCTCTAAGGTATTAATTAACTCTTGATTCTTTTCATCCATAATAGGTAAAAGGCATCTTATACATTCAGAAACTTTTTCATCACCTAGTTTTATAATCTGTAAACTTTCTTTGATTAAATCAAAATCCGATTTTTTAAATAAATTCTTCATTGGAAATACTTTTTTAGCGTATTCAATATAGTTTTTGTAAGTGGAATAGGCTTTATTTACAAGTTGTTTAGTAGAAGTTCCTGTAAATGAGCATATTATTATATCAGGACATTCCTTTAATATGTATTCTATTAATTCCTCTATAGTTTCAACGATTTCACCTTGAGCTAACAATAGTATTTGATTTTCTATAATTCCTTTAATATGTCCTTTTTTAGTATTTAAAAATTTATCGTTTAATTCTTTATTTAAGTTATAAATATTATCTCCAAAGTCATTATTTTTAAAGGCAAATATGTAAAAATTTACCTTTTCTTCTAAAGAAAAAGTAGGGTGTTTTAAAACTTGGGAATTTTGATTTAAATCGTTATTTAATATGGAAATTAAATAGTTCAAATCTAGGTTTTCAGAAAGCTTTAGATCCCACATTTTAATAGTAAGTTCTATTATTTTAATAAGCTCGTGTTCTATTCCCTTTCTAAGCTCTTGATTCTTTTCTAAAATTACATACAAAAAGGAGCTTTGCCATTTGGAAATATTTATACTAGATATGGAAGAAATATAGTATTCATCACGCTTATGTGCTTCGTAATTTTTAATCATTTTTCCCATTTGAAAAACTAGCCCAGTTGGCCATGTTCCAAAAATCCATCCATTGTTAAGTTCGTTTTTTATTGCTAAAGATATTTTAAGCTGATCGCTAATAACCCTAAGTAAAGTTTCGTAACTTCGAAAATGAGTGGGAACTGAAGACAAAGCTTCGATAACCCTATTAATGGAATTTGTGCTTTTTGCTCTGTCCTTATATATTAACTCCGTAATCTCCATAATAGCTTCGCTATATCGTTGATTACTTTCAGGCATAATCATCAATGGAAAATCCAGCTCGTTACAAACATCTATTAAATCAGGATGAACCTCAGGTAGAATTCTCCCCACATAATAAAGAACTAGCCCAATTTCCCCAGAAGAGTGCAGTTTTCGAATGGCCAGAACTTGGTCACTAATACTATCTTTTAAATTGTAAAAAGAGCTAATAAGAAGTTCATTTTGAATAAAAAACTCAGTTTGTAGTCTTTCTAAATTTATCCATTCCAACACAGAAACCGAATCCACATGCTTATCAAGTCCCCCCTTTCCAGCCACTAATGTAGCAATTCTAAGGGAAGGAAGATTAAAACAATCTCTAATAGTAATAGACATAAAACTCTCCTTCTCATATACAATTTATAATTGTATTATACATAAGGTATGGCTTAAATGGTATAATTATTATTAAACAAGTCATAATACCATTAGAAAGGATAAATAAATTGCGTAGTGATGTAGAAATTAGAAAATCAGCAAAAGAATTTTCTCAAAGATGGAAGAATAAAGGATACGAAAAAGGAGAAAGCCAAACTTTTTGGTTATCTCTTTTAAATGAAGTTTATGGAGTGGAATATCCATCAGAATTTATAACCTTCGAAGATCAAGTAAAGGACATGATGGACCATACTGCATTTTTAGACGGATACATATCTCAAACAAAGGTCTTAATCGAACAAAAAAGCATAAAAGTTGATTTAAATAAAGGAATTAGACAATCAGATGGATCACTTTTATCTCCATTTCAACAAGCTAAAAGATATTCTGCAAATCTTCCTTATTCTAAAAGACCTAGATGGATAATTACCTCAAACTTTAAGGAGTTCTATATTTACGATATGGAAAATCCTCAAGGAGAGCCAGAAATTATACAACTAGCTGATCTTGAAAAAGAATATTATAGAATGAATTTTCTTATTAATACAGAAGATACTAATATAGCTAAAGAAAAAGAATTATCTTTAACAGCTGGTAAACTAGTAGGGATACTTTATAATGCTTTATTAAAAGAATACAATAATCCTGAAGATCCAGAAACCCTTAAAGACCTAAACGTTTTAAGTGTTAGATTAGTCTTTTGTTTGTACGCTGAAGATGCGGGATTATTTGGAAAAAGATCTATGTTCTACGACTATCTATATCCTTACAGAGAAAATCCAGACGGATTTAGGAGAGCTTTATTAGATTTATTTGTAGTCTTAGATCAAGAGATTGATGAAAGAGATCCGTATTTAAGTGATGCATTAGCATCCTTTCCCTATGTAAATGGGGGACTATTTGAAAATGAAAAAATAATAATCCCTAGAATAAATGAGGAAATTATAGACATTATTCTTAACAGGGCAAGTCTAGACTTTAATTGGAGTGATATATCTCCTACGATATTTGGCGCAGTATTTGAAAGTACCTTAAATCCAGAAACTAGACATGCAGGTGGAATGCATTATACATCTATAGAAAATATTCATAAAGTTATAGATCCTCTATTTTTAGATGGTTTAAATGAAGAATTTGAAAAAATAAGATTAAATTCACAAATCAGAAATAAAAAATCTTCATTAGAAAAACTACAAAATAAGCTAGCTTCTTTAACGTTTTTAGACCCAGCAGCAGGTTCTGGAAACTTCTTAACAGAAAGCTATCTATCATTAAGAAGACTTGAAAATAAAATTTTGAAAGAAATAATATCTATTGATGGTACGATGGGAACTTCGATGCAAATGTCTTTAGGAGATAATGCCTATAATCCAATA
>JAAYEN010000016.1 GCA_012728775.1 Tissierellia bacterium | reverse complement strand
TCTCCTTTTTCTACACTGAAATTTATATCCTTTAAGACTTCGTTGTCTCCGAACTTTTTTTCTAAATGTTCTATACTAAATATATTTTCTGACATATTATCCCTCACTTCCTGTTTTTATCGTAGCTTTAAAATCGCTTTGGGAACCGTGGATAGTGTAACTATCTGGTCCATCCATTCTCTTTTCCACAATCTCCAAGATTTTAGAAATCGTAAGAGTCAAGAACAGATATATACACGCAGCGATAAAAAAGGATTCGAAGTATCTCAGATAAGTTCCTGCAGCTGATTTTGAAACGAAAAATAGCTCAGATACAGAGATCATATTTAAAACTGAACTGTCCTTTATATTTACTATAAATTCGTTGCCTACAGATGGGATAATATTTCTTACTGCTTGAGGCATTACTACATTTGTCATAGCTTGCCAATGGGTCATACCAATAGAAAGAGCGCCTTCTATTTGTCCGCTATCTATGGAGATGATTCCTCCACGGATAATTTCAGCCATATAAGCTCCGGTATTTACCGAAACGATAATTATCGCAGCTGGCATAGATGGAATATCTATGTTGAAATACTGAAGGGCACCGTAATAAAAGAGCATGGACTGCACTATCATAGGCGTGCCCCTGAGAACTTGTATATAGATATTTAAAAGTATATCTATTGCTTTGTGGAAGAATTTTTTTGTTTTGGAATCTCCTGATTCCACAGGAATAGTTTTCAAAACGGCTACTAACATTCCAATAAAAAATCCAAATACTGTACCCAAAATCGCTATAATAATTGTATTAATTGTCCCTCGTAAAAATAGATTGCCGTATTGATCTAATAAAAAACTAACCCATTCAAAAAAACTTCTTTCCATTTATATCTCCTAGTTTGTAAGTGGTTGATTATTTAAAGCATCTTCCATTAAAGATTCTCTTTGGGCGTTGTCGATTTCAGCAAGTGCATTGTTAACTGCTTCTAATAGCTCTTCATTTCCCTTGTTAACCCCAACAGCGACGGATGCATCTTCCATGCTAGCTTCGAATCCAGATCCTTCTGGAAACTCTACATAAGTTAAATTTGGATTAGCTGTTACAGCTGATTTTGCAGCAGGTATTTCAGCTATATATCCATCGATTTTTCCTGATTCCAAAGCTACCATAAGGGCTGAAAATGTTTCTAGTGCTTGTTCCTTTTGCACACTTGGAACTTGGTCAACTAACTCGTAGTTGAAAGTGTTTAACTGTGCAGAAACCTTTTTATTTGAAAAAGCATCTAGAGAAGCAGCATCTGCAAATTCTCCATCATTTCTAACTACCATTACATATTCACTTACGTAATATGCATCTGAAAAATCTATAGTAGTTTTTCTATCTTTAGTAGGACTCATACCTGCGATGATAAGGTCGATTTTTCCTGATGTAATAGCAGGAGTTAATCCATCCCAAACAGTTTTTACAATTACCAATTCTTTATCCATAGAGTCAGCAATTCTTTTTGCAATTTCTACGTCATATCCACCAGCGAATTCTCCTCCGCCTATGGCATATCCGCCATTTGCGTCATTGGCTTGGGTCCAGTTAAATGGAGCGTAATCACATTCCATACCTACTTTTAGTTGTTCTTTTCCACTAGACTTTCCACCGCCACCTGAACAAGCAGTAAACGCAAGTGCAAGTACCAACACCAAAATCATTAACGACATTCTTCTTAACTTCATAACTTCCTCCTTGTAATTTGATAAGAGGTGGTCTCGATGATGCTACTAATTTAAAAAAGCTCTGGAGCATATCCAAAGCTTTAAATACATTTAGTATCATAACTTTTGATAGCTCATCACGATAAGACTCATGACAGTCATTTAGATATTCTCCAAATGCCCAGTAATACCGATCCCATTTTCGGTACCCTTCGGCGAATGAACCCTTTCTATCTTTTATCTTAATCTTTGGGGAGACATTAAAGATATACTCTTGTACTTCGCGACCTCTATCTGCATTGAAATTCAATGCAATCATTATTTAGTTTCAACTAACTATATAGGAAAAAGAAAGATTAGTCAAGGATTGATAATATATTTTCTTTATGGAGCTTAAGGCTATTGCGTGATACTTATATTAAATTTTGATACTCTCTTCTTTTTATTTTCTAAAGATTCACGAAGCTCGTTTATAGATTCTGTCATTGAACCTACTCTTCCATTTATGACATCATCTTCTGCATCTAAAAGAGTTTGAAGTAATTCTAGATATTTACTTCTTATATTTACTGACGGTTTATATTTAAATCCATATAGCACCTCTTTTCACTTTATTAATACCATTATTATATCGCAACTAGCCTATTTTATAAATTTAAATATTTTTCCACAATATTGAATTTGTTATACCATATTATCCAAAGTACTGACTATTTTGTGTTTTATACAATATAATCGAAACTTTAAAAGTAGCAGGAGTATAAGTTATCTTCATATCCCCATCGTATTTTTTTATAATAGTTTGGACATTTCTAAGGCCCATACCGTGACGGCGTTCATTGGATTTTCTAGTTAATAATCTCCCGTCTTTCTCTTTTAAAACACCATCAAAAGAGTTTTCTATACTGATATACACTACCTCATATACTTCCTTGATTTTAATATCTATCCATTTACTAGAAACTTTGGAAGTGGCTTCTATTGCATTATCCAAAAGATTTCCTACAATTACCGCCAAGTCCAAACCATTTACAATTTCATTACTAATCTTTGTAATCTTCTTTTGAAAATCTATTCCGATTTTTTCGCCCTCAGAGAATTTTACATTCAAAATACTATCCAGTTCTAAAACTCCAGAGTCTTTAAAAATTTCCATAATAGAAAATTCGCCAATAATAGATTGGATATGAGAATTTAGCTCCTCAAAATTTTCTTCCTTAGCCATAAAATAAATGGGAGTCAGTTTATTTTTCAAATCATGCTCAAATTGTCTTAGCTTTTCTGAAGATGCATTTATATTGTCACTTTGAAATTTTATCAATTCGTATTGTCTCTCTACTTGAGAATTGTGATATTCCCTTTCAAACAAGGAAGTTAAATCGTAATAGATTAAAAAGAAAATTAAATTTACTAATAGAGATAAAATAGATATCGTAGCGCTTAAAAAACTCATCTTGCTAAAAAATATAGTAGTTATAAAAACTGTAAAGGCTGTTATCATTGAAATTAAAATCAGCAATATGTAATATTTTTGTGGAATGAAATCCACTTTGTCATTTTTATAAAACAAGAAAATGATGTTAGAAAAAAGAAAAATCAAAGTCTTAGATATAAAAACTAACCCAATGCTATCCACAGTGATAGATTTCATTAATTCTAGATTAGAATTACCAAGTAACAAAAATACAAAAGTTTCAATAATAAAAAGGAAACTATAAGACGCTAAAAAAGCAAAAATCTTTTTAATTAAATTTTCCTTATAAATAAATGTCAACAATAAAAACCCTAAAAGATTTGATAATATAACAAACAAAGGAATATTTACAAAAAGATAAATAAAAGTTGTTAGAAAGTAAAAAAGAGCATAAGAAAAAAACGTTATTTTGTTATTAAATTTTTTCTCTTTTAAAATTGCCCCGTACAACATATAGATGGCATAAGGATTAACAAGATTTAATAATATTTTAATTAAAATTTCAAATTCCAAATCATTCACCTGACATATTATTTTCTAAAAATTTCAATAAACTATCTCCATACATTTTTCCAAGTGGAATCAATACGTCTTTTTTCAAAACCACAGATGATTTTTCTATAACAGAAATAAAATTAGAATTTACAATAAAAGATTTATGTACCCTAAGAAAAAAACTATCTGCTAAATCCTTTTCCAAATCCGAAAGCTTTCCATAAAATTGATCCTTGTTATCTATTGTATAAATAATTACTTCTCTATTATCACTTTGAAAATACAAAATATCTTGTAATGGAACTCTAACAGTAGCGCTACCTTTTTTATAAACAAAATGAGTATTTCTTTTTTCCATTCGACTTATAGAAAGTTCAAGAGCCTTTATAACATCACTTTTTTCAAAAGGCTTGGATATAAAATACAAAGGTTGAAATGAAAAAAGTTCTCTGTCATAGCTATTAGAACCAGAGACAAAAACTATATCAGTATAGACGTCATCCTTGAGATCTCTAAGATATTTTCCAAACTCGATTCCAGACATATTTGGAAATTCTATATCTTGGAAAATAAGATTAAATTTCTCGCCATCTTCTATTTTTTCCACAAGTTTTTCGACGCTATAAAATTGAAAAACCTCAATAAAAATTCCAATTCTCTTACCATACTCATCCAAAACATCTTCAATAATATCACAAATTTTATAGTCATCATCACAAACAGCGACTTTCATAACTCACCTCATATCAGCTAATATATTATATATTTTACCAGCAATAACTGATATAAGACAATAAAAAGACTCATTTTAAATATTGTATATAATAAAAGGATTGTAAGATTTCCAACGTAGTAAACGGTCGATTAAATGTAGTGAACGACAAAAATTGAATTTCACAACATTAAAATGAACGTTTACTGCATTAGGATTTTATGGAGGAATAAGTATGTTATGATTTGTGTAATATAATTAAGGACAGGAAAAGTTATGGTGATAAATAAGGAGAATATGATGAAAAAATTTATTTTGATAGAGTTTATTCAACATCTTGGGAGGGAACTAGATAGTGGAAAACATGCAAAATATAACTTATAACATTTTATTTACTATATTAAAATTATTATTGTTTTTAGCAATATTAAAGCAAATAAAAACAAAAAATAATAAATATGCGTTAATACAAATAATTGCTTATTTTGTATTTGATTTTATCTTTTTATCATCTTTCTATAACTTGAAGTAAATTACGATAACTTATCTAGACATTTGATTTAATTTATCAAATGTCTAGATAAGTATATAAAATAATATTTGGGATAGGAAAATAAATGATAATATTGCTTATTATAGTTACATTAACATATTCAATTCTTGAAAAATACAATGACCAAATTATTCTTCTTTGGCAAAAAGCTTTTAGACCTGGATTCACTGAATTAACATTTCAGATGAGTGAAATAGAAATTTTAAGGAATTTTGTTTGGAATGAAAATATTCCAACGATAATAATCATCCTTATAATTATTAATTTATATAAAGGATTTTCTTCGAAAGAAAGTCATAAAGAAGACTATTCAAGTTGTATTGACTTCAAGTGTTTCTTAAAAAGATTTAACAAAAGAAAAAATCCAATAAGAAATGCACTTTTAGTTTCGAATTCTTTAGTTTTATTTCACCAAATATACAAGCAAGTAAAATATCGATATGGTTTTCCATACCTATATGGACCATTATTTATTATTCTTCCTATTATTTATATTTTAATTGATATTGTTTCATCATATGTAATTTGGAAAAAATCAACTTAGATAATAGAGTTATAAAGGGAGTTACTTATTTTAGTCATCTACCCATTAAAATGTAAAAAATATAAAACAAAAATCCTCTCATTTAAAGTAAATTTAAATGAGAGAATTTTTATTTTAGAAAGCATATGAGTCCTTTTTATCTATCTTCTACTCAATTATATGTTAAAATATCATTAGCTTATTTAATGGAGTATATTAATGGATGAAAAGACGATTTTAGTTTTTAAAGACTTGACTAGAAAAAAGCCTAAAGAAAAAAGGCATTATGATATAAATACTTTGGATGATGAACTTAGAAACTTATCCAAGGGGGATTTAATTTCTCATATTAAATTTGGAGACGGAATTATAATCGAAATCGAAAATGGAATTATCGATGTGAGTTTTTCTGGAGATGTGAAAAAATTTCCCTTTCCAGATGCTTTTTTGGGCGGGTTTCTGATTTTATAATCTTGAAAATAATTATACTTGGTGTTAATCTTTTAGTGTATATATGATGGGGGATGAGTTTTAAAAGTGATTAATGATATTATAAAAGTAATTATTCTTTCTATAGTGGAAGGTTTTACGGAATTTTTGCCGGTGAGTAGTACGGGACATTTGATTTTGGTGAATGAATTTGTGAACTTAACGCCGGAGAATTTTTCCAATGCTTTCAACGTAATTATCCAATTGGGTGCGATCTTCGCAGTTATTAGACAATATTTTTATAAACTAAATCCTTTGGATCTAGGAAAGATTAGCTACAATACGGATATGTTGGGTTATGAATTTTTAACGACTAAGGAAAAGCTGAAGTTTCGCATTTCTCATTTTCATAAACCGACTATAAGGCTTTGGATTAAAGTAATAATCGGTTTTATTCCTGCTATGGTTTTGGGGTTTTTGTTTGACGATATTATAGATGCTTATCTTTTTAGGCCAGAAGTGGTGGCGGGAGCTTTAATATTTTGGGGGATTGTGATTATCGTTTTGGAGATGATGCACAAGACGGAGTTCAAGGTAAATTCCATTTCGGATTTGACTCCTATGCAAGCTATTAAAATAGGATTTTTCCAATGCTTGGCTATGATCCCTGGGACTTCTAGATCTGCTGCTACGATAATAGGCGGTATGGCGACTGGGGCTAATAGAACTGTCTCTGCAGAATTTTCATTTTTCTTAGCGATTCCTACTATGCTAGGTGCGACTGCTTTAAAAATTTTAAAATTAGGTGCGGTTTTTACCAGTGCACAATGGGGATTGATTTTGCTAGGTTCTGTCCTTGCGTTTTTGTCTGCTGATGCTGTAATAAATACTTTTATGAAATATATCAAAAACAATAGCTTTATAGCTTTTGGGATTTATAGAATAATCCTTGGAACCTTAGTATTTGTGTATATTTATCATTGATTAAACATTTATTTTTCACAAAAAGATTATATTATTTAATAGAGGTGAAGTAATATGAGTAAAATTCTCGTTGTAGATGACGAAGAGAGAATCCGAGAGGTCATTAAGACTTACGGCAAATACGAAGGTTATGAGGTGGACACTGCCCAAGACGGCTTGGAAGCTATAGAATTGGCGAAGGAAAATGACTATGACGTAATAGTTATGGATATTATGATGCCCAATTTAGATGGCTATTCCGCCCACCAAGAAATAGCAAAATTCAAGGACATCCCAGTGATTATGTTAAGTTCAAGGGGAGAGGAATACGATAAGCTCTTTGGATTTGAAATAGGAATAGATGATTATGTAGTTAAGCCTTTTTCTCCTAAGGAGTTGATGGCTAGAATTAACGTGGTAATAAAAAGAAATTCCCAAGAAAGAAAACTAAACAAGGTTTGGCAGATGGAAGGTTTGGAAATAGATTTAGACGGCCATGTCATCAGTGTGGACGGAGAGCCAGTAAGTGCAACTCCCAAGGAGTTTGAACTTTTAACATATTTTATCCAAAACGAGGGAAAGGCTCTATCTAGAGATCAACTTCTCAGCTCTGTTTGGGGATATGACTTTTTTGGTGACGATAGAACTGTAGATACCCATATTAAAATGCTTAGAAATACTTTGGGACAGTACAGAAAGTTTATTATTACCGTTCGAGGAGTAGGTTATAAATTTGATTCGGAAAATCCGGAAGTTAAAAAATAAAGATATAGGTCCTGAAAATCAAATTGAGCATTTAGGAAGTATTCGTAACAGGATTTGGAAGTATTATGCCATATATATCGTGATAATTTTGCTGATTATATGGCTGATGCAAAACGTTTTTTTGGCGGCTTTTTACAAAAATATGAAGATAGCCGAAATCGAAGAGACTGGAAAACTAATCACCAACGAATACCTTCAAGAAAAATCCATTACTTCCATTATCAGATCGAAAACTTTGGACAATTCCACTAGAATTCAGATAGTGGACGGAGATGGAAATGTCATTTATCCTAATGATTGGATGGGCATATTTTATTCCACTTCATACAATAAGAAAATTATTAATAATATATTGGCAGGAATTCCTAAAGT
>JAAYEN010000173.1 GCA_012728775.1 Tissierellia bacterium | reverse complement strand
GAATTGGGAATTTCTGTAATGATTAATCCAGAGAAAGAAAGCGCAAAAGCTATTACAGATGTTTTAAAATTCCCCAGCTCTTTTATTGTGGAAACATTTATGCAAAATAAAGTACACATCGTAGGTTTTGATGTTATTGAAGGAAATCCCATTATTGATAAATCTTTAATGGAAATAAATATAACGGATGAAAAAATACTTATTTGCGTCGTGGAAAGAAATGGAGAAATTCACATTCCTGATGGTCGTTTCGTCATTAGACTAGGAGATAAAATCCATGTAACTGGAACTGTAAAGGCAATCAATGAATTTATTTTAAAGTGCAATTATTCTACTAAAAGAATGCGAAATATTATGATTATTGGCGGAGGAGATATGGCCTACTATCTAGGTAAAGAACTTAGTAGTAAAGGTATAAGATTTAAGATTATTGAAATCAATGAAGAAAGAGCAGATTTTCTTAGCCAATCCTTCCCTAATGCAATAATTATCCATGGTGATGGAACTAGGCAAGAATTATTAATGGAGCAAAGAATAGAAAGTTATGATGCTGTCGTTGCAGGAACTCCAATAGATGAAGAAAATATAATATTATCATTATTCTCTGCTTCAGCAGGTGTATCAAAGAATATCACCAAGATTTCTAGAAATCTCCTTAAGCCAATAGCTGATAAATTGGAATTAGACACAATTATAACTCCCAAAAAAATTATAGCAGACTCAATTATTAGATATGTAAGATCTGTAGATAACATAATGGGATCTAGAGTAGTTAATTTGCATAGATTGGTAGATGAAGAAGTAGAAGCAATCCAATTTTTAATTTCAGAAGAATCTAAAGCTATAGGAATTCCATTAAAAGACTTGAAAACAAAACCAAGCATTTTATTTGCTTGTATTAAACGTGGTGACAGTATTATCTATCCTGGCGGAAATGATTTCATATTGAAAGGCGATCAAGTTCTCGTAGTTACAAAAGAAAAGTATATGGATGAATTTGATAAAGTATTGGAGTAGTAGAGATGAATAAAAAAATAATTATTTACTCAATCTCAAGAATAATGTTAATCTGTGTAGCCTTGATGATAATACCTCTACTAACTTCTTTATATTTTAAAGAAGACATATATGTGACTATGGCGTATGTAAAATCAATGGCTATTTCCCTTTTAGTTTTTGGTCCATTAATTTTTATTAAACCTGAAAATACCAATTTATATATCAAAGAAGGATTTATTATCACTGCTTTAACTTGGGTTTTAATGTCTTTTTTTGGATGCCTACCTATGTACCTTTCAGGTAATATTAAAAGCATTATAGACTGCTTTTTTGAAATGTCTAGTGGTTTAACGACTACAGGTGCTAGTATAATAACAGATTTAAGTATTATAGATAATTCCATAAAACTTTGGAGAAGTATGTCTCACTTTGTAGGTGGTATGGGAGTATTAGTTCTTGCATTAGCTGTTTTGCCAGAGATTTCTGCAAGTTCAGTACATGCAATGAAGGCAGAAGTACCAGGTCCTCAATTTGGTAAACTTCTACCAAAAATTAAAAGTTCTGCAAGAATTTTATATGGAATATATGTAGTTATGACTATAGTTTTAATCATTGCATTAATAATCGTTGGAATGCCAATATTTGACTCTATTAACCACGCTTTGGCCACTGCAGGTACAGGTGGATTTGGTATGCATAACGGAAGTATCCTTTATTATAACTCACCTGCAATAGAGTTAGTTTTATCTATTGGTATGCTAGTATTTGGCGTAAATTTTAATCTTTATTATATGATTTTAATAAAAAGAGGTCGAGATGCAATAAAAAGTGAAGAGCTAAAAATGTATTTAGCAGTAGTTTTAGTGTCAACTTTGATAATATTTTTTAATACTCGATTTTTGTACGAAGATGTTTTTAGAGGATTAGTGGACTCATTCTTCTCAGTATCTTCAATTATTACCACAACAGGTTTTGTAACTGCAGATTTTAACATGTGGCCTACACTATCCAAATGGATTTTAATACTACTTATGTTTATTGGCGGTTCTGCAGGTTCTACTGCTGGAGGATTAAAAGTTTCCAGAGTTTTAATAGCTATGAAATCTTCAATAAATGAAGTAAAAAAAATGGTTAACCCTGGTATAAAATTAGCTTTAATGTATGATGAAAAACCACTTGAAAAAAACATAGAAGACAGTATATTGAAGTATATTGTAATCTATTTTTTACTATATGCACTGTTTGTAGTTTTTATTACAATTGCTGGTCCAGACTTTGAGTCATCTTTTGCCGCAGTTGCAGCTACTTATAATAACGTTGGACCTGGTCTTGGTATAGTCGGGCCAATAGGAAATTACTCTAGCTTTTCTGATATAGGTAAACTCATTTTATCCTTTGTAATGATTACTGGAAGACTAGAAATTTTCCCAATATTAATTTTATTCTCACCAAATACTTGGAGAAAAGATTAATGAAAGAATTCATATTAAAATTATTAGATAGTAGAGAAACTAGGAGTAAAAGACAAAATGATTTAATTACAAAATATCAAAAACCTATAATTTCTTATATGCTAAATATTCCTGGTATTGAAAAAAAGAACCAGACTTTTGAAAGATTTCACAACTTTGGATTTGAACTAATTAAAAAAAAATTAGGAGATAAGATTTTAGATTTTGAGTATTACGGCGAAGATACGGGAATGTATTATTTAATTTCCGTCGATATGAATCCAATGGATTTAAAAATCTTGACAGTTGACTTGGAGAATAAAGATTCAGGTCGACTTTTTGATATTGACGTCTTTGATGAAAATTATAACCAAATTACTAGAAGTAAGTTGGGATTAAATCCTAGAAAATGCCTTATTTGCAAAAAAAATGCTAAAGACTGTTCTAGAAATCAAACCCACTCATATGAAGATTTGTTAATAGAAGTAAATAAATTAATAAACTTAAGCTATTCTATTGATTAAAAGATAAAAATAAATTATAATTAAGTTGATTGTTAAAAAAATATTTGGAGGTCAATATGAAAAATTATTTCGATTTAAAAGGTGATGTGGCAGTCGTAACTGGTGGTTCTTCAGGTTTAGGAGTTCAATTTGCAAAAGCTCTAGCAAACCAAGGCGCTGATATAGCATTAGTGGCTAGAAGAGAAGAAAAACTTAAAAATGTAAAAAAAGAAATTGAAGAAAAATACGATGTAAGAGTAGAGTATTATACTGCAGATGTCACTGATCCTGACAAAGTTGCTGAAGTAATATTAAATATTGAAAACGATTTTGGAAAAATTGACATCTTAGTAAACAATGCTGGACTAGGACTCACAGCAGCTACTACAGAGTTTTCTAATGAAAACTGGCTGAAAATGATGGATATTAACATTAATGGAGTATTTTATGTAGCTAGAGAAGTTGGAAAAGTAATGCTTAAGCATAAATATGGAAGAATTATCAATATAGGCTCCCTTCACTCTTCAGTTGTTATGAAATACGGTGCATTAAATGCGTATGCTACTACTAAGGGTGCTGTAAGGATGCTTACTAAAGCACTGGCAACTGAGTGGGCATTAGAAGGCATTACAGTAAATGCAATAGGACCTGCATACTTTGAAAGTGAAATGACAGAAGCAGTTATTGGAGATGATTCTTTCTTACAAATTCTTAAAGCTTACTGTCCAATGGAAAGAGCAGGAAAAGAAGGGGAATTGGATACAACATTATTATACTTTGCGTCCAAATTCTCAACATATACAACGGGCCAACTTGTTACAGTAGACGGCGGATGGACTGCAATTTAATGTATTAAATCAAAAATGCTCTTTAACCAATTTGGTCAAAGAGCATTTTTTCTATTTACCTCTATATCTTATTACTTTATAAAGTTCTCCCAATACTAGCGGGATTAAAGAGCAAGGTAGAACTACCATCCATCCATCTAATCCTAATGGAATAGTGTCAAATAATTCTGCAAATACAGGTACATACAGTACAACAATCATTAATGCAAAGGACAAAATAGTCGCTACAACAAGTTTTTTGTTGGTAAATGGTCCAATGTGGAACAAAGTGTATCTGTCACTTCTTGCAGAATAAGATCTTAATAATTCAGCTAAAATTAATGTGGCAAATGCCATAGTTCTAGCACCGTTTAAATTTTCCGATCCATAATGTTTCAATCCCCACAGATAAGCACCTAAAGTTGCTATTGTAATACCTATAGATTGGATAGCTAAAATATATATAGTTTCCTTATCCAATATAGGTTCATCAGGACTTCTAGGTGGCTCGTCCATAATATCTTCTTCTCCTCTTTCTACACCTAGAGCTAGGGCTGGAAAAGAGTCTGTTACTAAGTTAAGCCATAAAAGCTGTTTGGGAGTAAGGGGTACCGGCAGTTTGAAAATTATAGCTAAGAATACTATTAATACTTCTCCAATATTACATGATAGTAGGAAGGAAACGAATTTTTTAATATTGGAATAAATAATTCTTCCTTCTTCAACTGCACTAACTATAGTTGCAAAGTTATCATCTGTTAAAATAACTTCAGCTGTATTTTTTGCAACGTCAGTACCAGTAATACCCATTGCAATACCAATGTCTGCTCTTTTAAGTGCTGGAGCATCGTTTACACCATCACCAGTCATAGCAGCGATTTCTCCATTGTCCTTTAAAGCTTGTACAATTTGTACCTTGTTTTCTGGAGAAACTCTGGCAAAAATTCTTTTTTCTTTTACAATCTCTTGAATTTCTTCTGGAGACATAGCATTTAATTCTCTACCCATAATTGCTTGGTCTTCATTTTCAGCTATACCTAAATCTTTTCCAATTGCATATGCAGTATCTAAATGGTCACCTGTAATCATAATAGGAACAATACCTGCATGTTTACATTCTCTAATAGCGACTTTAACTTCAGGTCTAGGTGGGTCTATCATACCTGTTAAACCGACAAAAACCATATCTACTTCTACATTATCAGGTGTTCTTTCACTAGGAACATCGTCCCACCTTTTATATGCATAAGACAATACTCTTAATGCAGATCTGGCAAAAGTTTTATTCATTTCCAATACTTTTTCTTTTAATTCTGGAGTAAATTCTTTTTCTTCTCCCTCTAATAATATTTTAGAGGATCTTTCAATAATTATATCCGGAGCACCTTTAGTCAGTGAAGCTATTTCAGGAGTTATAAAACCTTTATGAAATGTAGTCATCATCTTTCTACTAGAATCAAAGGGAATTTCTTCCATTCTAGGATGCTTTCCATTTAATTCTTCTTGGATAATTCCAGCTTTTTCAGAGAATGAAAGCAAAGCTCCTTCAGTTGGGTCTCCTATCATTTCATATCTGTCTTCTACAAATTTTAAATCTGCATCATTTACTAAAGTGGAAATCCCCATAAGAATATCAAGGCCATTTACATCAGAAAGTTCTACTTTATTTCCATCAATTGAGAAATCTCCTTCAGGAATATAACCTGAACCGCTTACATCTAAAATTTGCCCATTAACAAAAGCCTTGGTAACGGTCATCTCATTTTGAGTTAATGTACCTGTTTTATCTGAACAAATAACCGTAGTAGTTCCCAAGGTTTCAACAGCAAGAAGTTTTTTTACTATTGCATTTCTAGATGCCATTCTGCCCATTCCCAATGACAATACTATAGTTACAATTGCTGGCAATCCTTCAGGAATAGCTGCAACTGCTAATGATACAGAAGTCATTAAAATATCAAAAAATTCTAAATTATATAAAAGTCCAACTCCAAATACAACCAAACATACTACTATTACAAGTATTCCAAGAACTTTGGATAATCCTGCAAGTCTTTTTTGTAATGGTGTTTCTTCATCATCTACTTCCATAAGGGACGTAGCGATTTTTCCTATTTCAGTTTGTGTTCCTGTTCCTATTACTACACCAGTTCCTCTACCGTAAGTAACTATGGTGGAACTATGTCCAATATTTTCCCTATCTCCTATTTCCATTATGCCGTCATAGACTACATCAGCATGTTTTTCTACAGGAACAGACTCTCCAGTAAGAGAAGATTCGTCTATTTGTAAATTCGAACTAGTTATTATTCTAATATCAGCTGGTACTATTGAGCCTGTTTCCAATATGACAATATCTCCTGGAACCACTTCAGGTGCAGGAACCTCTCTAGTTCTTCCGTCTCTAATTAACTTTGCATTTGGAGCACTCATTTTTTGTAATGCTTCAATTGCGGCTTCAGCTTTTCCTTCTTGATAGACACTAAGTATAGAATTAACGGCTACTATTGCTAAAATAATAAAAGTATCTTCAATTTCACCCACAAATGCAGACAATATACTAGCACCAATAAGTATTAAAATCATTGGATCCTTAAATTGATCAATGAGCTTGGATAACAAAGATTTTTTTGCTCCTTGTTCCAATTCATTTCTACCGTATTCTTCTAGGCGCTTCTGTGCAACTTCAGTACTAAGTCCAGTGTCTAAGGATGTACTTAATTTTGCAAGTGCTTCATCGGTACTTAAATTATACCAATTCTCCATATCTTCCCTCCTAAAATAAAAAAATAACCTCTAGTTTAGTAATCTTAACCAAACCAAGGTCTTGCAAACGCAGCGTGCGTGTTTAACCGGGATTATAATCCGTAATGACGACTAAACTTTCTTATGCTACTCCCCTTCGCTATTAATCATTATACCACAATAAAAATAAAATAATCAAATATAATTACTTAATACAAATTTAATATTTCTTCAATATAATGGGTAAATATATATGAATAATAATATCTGAGGTGTTACTATGAAATACGGAATTATAGATATTGGATCTAATACTATAAGATTAAATCTATATTTAGTTTCAGAAAATAAAAATATTGTTTCACTATTGAATAAGAAAACAGTAGCAGGTTTATCAACATACATTAACGATGGCCAAATGACGAAAAAAGGTGCAGATAAACTAGTAAGAATACTCAAGGGATTTCTAAACATTTGTGAACACTTTGATATTGATAATGTATTTATGTTTGCCACTGCTGCACTTCGTAATGCAAAAAATCAAAAACAAGTGGTAGAATATGTAGAAAATTCAATAGGGCGAAGTATCGACTTGCTTTCAGGAGAAGACGAGGCTTCCATGGGCTATTTAGGAATTCGTGAAGATTTTGATATCAAAACAGGATATATTGTGGATATCGGCGGTGGTTCAATAGAAATAACCATAGTTGAAAATGGAGATATTACCTTTTCAACTTCTTTAACAGATGGGCATTTGTCATTATATAAGCAATATGTAGAAAGAATTTTTCCCACAGACAAGGAAGCAAAAAATATTGCAAAGCACGTTAGAAGACTTTTAAAAAAATATAAAGTACCTAGACTAAGTGAATCCTACCCTATTTATGGCATGGGAGGAACTATTCGTGCCACAGGTAATATAGCAATGGAAATATTTGATTTACCATCTAATTCTCAACTTCAAGTCAGTACTATAAAAAAACTTGAAAACAAATTGCGAAAAGTTGATCCTAAGACCATGAACATGTCTTTGCAAGTGGTTCCAGAAAGAATTCATACAATCACGCCAGGAGTTATAGTTTTGCAAGAAATCATTAAATATTTAAACGCTTCAAAAGTTAATATTAGCTCAAATGGTGCTAGAGAAGGTTATTTGATTAGGAGTATTGAAAAAGAAAATGGAAAATAAATCTGAAGATAACACGAAAAAAGAAAGTAATAATGAAATTTTAAAAAGACCAGCTACAGAATTATCAAATTTGTTAAATTACTCTATGAATAGAGAATTAAGTTGGTTAAATTTTAATAGAAGGGTCCTTCATGAGTCTATGGACCCTCTTACACCTGAGTACGAAAGTATTAAATTCGTCTCAATTTTTACGAGCAATCTAGAAGAATTCTATAGAGTTAGAGTAGGCTCTCTAACGGATTTGTCCTATGTCAATGATGCTAATGCAGATAATAAAACTGGCATGACTGCAAAAGAACAATTAAAAGCAATTTTTGTAAAAACCAATGAACTACTTAAGGAAAAAGATGAAATATATGTAAAGGTCATGGAAAGCCTTAATGATTACGGCATATATGACTTAAAATTTGATGAACTTACGAAAAAAGAAAAAAAAGAAATCACTAAATATTATACTAATTTAGTAGAACCCATACTTTCGCCACAAATCATTGACTTTCAACATCCTTTTCCTTTTATAGAAAATAATAAGCTACATATAGTTTTAGAAATGATTGGTAATGGAAAAAAAACATACGGACTTGTTCAGGTGCCTGA
This sequence comes from Tissierellia bacterium, assembly GCA_012728775.1. The sequence goes on along the minus strand of JAAYEN010000173.1, from coordinate 3,121 downwards.
TAATTTGGAAAGATATTATCTTCTAGATAGAGAAGGTATCGCATTTATAAGGCTAGAAAATATTATCGAAAATTTAATTGCTCCCACATTTAGTAACTATATAGTGGAAAAAACACAGATAATTAATCTATTTAGAAACGCAGATATAAATACAGAAGATTACTTAGCGGATAATGACGAAGATTACAGAGCATATATGAAAATTATTTTGAAGAAAAGAAATAGACTTCAAGCAGTAGCCTTAAGTTCTAACAAACCCATAAGTAAAGGACTTAGAACATTCTTAGGGGATAATTTGTCTATAAAAGATAATCAGTTTTTTATCACATCCTCTCCTTTAATTATGGACTATGTGTTTTCCCTTGAGAATATAGTTAGAGAAAAAGGGTTAGAGAAAATTTTATACAAGCCATTTTCTCCACAACATAATCCAATCCTAGATACTAAAAGACCCTATCTTGAACAGGTTTTTGAAAGGGACATACTTTTTATTTATCCCTATGAAGATGTGGGAGAATTTATCCAGATGTTAGATGAAGCTGCAGAAGATCCAGATGTAATGTCTATAAAAATTACTATTTATAGACTTGCAAAAAACTCTAGAGTAATTCGAGCACTTTTAAGAGCTTTAGAAAATGGTAAACAAGTCACTGCTTTAATGGAACTTCAAGCTAGATTCGATGAAGAAAATAACATAAATTATTCTGATGTACTTATAGAAGCAGGATGCAACATTATTTATGGAATAAGTGGGTACAAAGTTCATTCAAAAGTTTGTCTTATCACCTTTAAAAAAGGAGATCAAATAAAACACATTACCCAAATAGGAACAGGAAATTATAATGAAAGAACGTCTAAAATGTATACAGATCTTTCATTAGTTACAGCAAATGATGCAATAGGATTAGATGCCGTAAACTTTTTCCAAAATATGAGCATTGGTAATATACACGGACATTATAGTAGTTTAATTGTATCTCCTGTAAGTTTTAAGCAAACTATTATTGAATTAATTGACGAAGAGATTAATAAAGGCGAAGAAGGCAGAATCTTTTTCAAATTTAATTCCTTTACGGATAAAGATTTAATAATAAAATTATCCGAAGCTTCTAATGCAGGGGTTAAAATTAGATTGATCGTTAGGGGAATTTCCTGTTTAAGACCAGGAGTTCCTGATTACACAGAAAATATAGAAATTAGAAGCATAGTTGGAAGATATTTGGAACATCCCAGAATTTATCTATTTGGTTCAGGAAAGCTTTTAAAAGTATATATGGGAAGCGCTGATTTGATGACTAGAAATACCGAAAGACGAGTAGAAGTAGCGACCCCAATTTTCGATACGGATTTAAAACTTAAAATAAAAAATTATATGGAAAACCAGTGGGAAGACAATATTAAGGCAAGAAATATGAACGTCTTTGGAGAATATGAAGAATTTGAGTTAAAAGAAGATGAAAAGCCACTAATATCCCAAGAAATAATGATGGAAGAAGCCATAGAGGAAGCAAGAATGTCCATTGAAACCGAAATGAGAATCGAAAAAGAAGAAGCTCGTGAAAATCAAAACTTTTTACAAAAATTAATAGGGAAACTATTAGGGAAATGACAAATGTTAATTCTCCAATTTCAAGGAAATTCGGAAAAACTTATATGATATTTTAAAAGGCAATCTAATGTTGGATTGCCTTTTAAAATATTATTATCTCTTCCATTAATATCTACCGCTAATATCTACCGCACAAATATCCATGCCAATATTACCTAAAATTGGATAATATCTTCTTTTAATAATTAATCTCCCCATTTTTGATAGTCTTTTAGAAAACCATCAGTAAATTAAAGGGGAATAATCAATAACCTATTCTATTCATGCCAGCGTTGTATTTTATATGTATTTTTGGAGTCCAACCACATTCTTGACTCATATCTATAAAATTCTAAAAATAAAAAGCTGCTTTAATCTAGGCATTCAAACATACTTTTCCATTTAGCAAAACAGTTTAATGCCATATATGCTGTTGTTTCAACTAAACTCTCAACATTATCCATCGCTTTTTCTAAAGACATTGGCTCATTTATTATATTTAATATTAAATCTATCTCTTGACTAACATTATCAATAGCTGAATTTTCTACTGAACCTACGATTGCAACAACAGGTAAATTGTATTTTTTCGCCAGTTTTGCTATACCAATAGGAGCCTTTCCGTATTTTGATTGTATATCCATTTTACCTTCGCCGGTGAAAACTATATCTGATTTTTGCATTTTTGTTTCAATATCAATCATTTCCAAAATTTTTTCTATACCTTTATTCATTTTTGCATTAGCAAAGGCAATCAATGCAGCTCCCAATCCGCCTGCAGCTCCTGCCCCCGGCACTATAGAGACATCATATTTGAAAAGCTCTTGAAGTAATTTTCCGTAATTTTTCATCCAAGAATCTACTAGCTCCAAATCTTTAACCTCAATTCCCTTTTGAGGTCCATAAATATATGTAGCACCAGTTTTACCACATAAAGGGTTAGTAACATCAGATAATAAAAATATTTCTACTGATTTTAGCCTTTTGTCCAAATTGAATATATCGATCTCACATACATCTTCTAATCCTAAAGCCCCATCTCTGATAGGATTATTATTTTTATCTAAAGGTTTTGCTCCTAATGCAGTAATAAGTCCCAATCCACCATCATTTACAGCTGATCCACCCAAACCAATATAAATTCTTTTTGCTCCTAAATCTAAAGCGTGTAAAATCATTTGTCCCAATCCAAAACTGGAAGCTACCATAGGATTTAAATCTTCAGAATTTATCTTGTCTAAGCCTAAGGGAGAAGCAGCTTCGATAATTACACTTCCACTATTTAAAACTCCTAGTGTAGCTGTTGTCGGGTTTCTAAAAACGTCATCTACTTCAAAATCCATAAACTCGCCGCCTAGAGCTAAAGTTACAGCTTCTACTGTTCCTTCGCCGCCATCTGCTATGGGTAATTTTGAAATATTTACTTTGTATCCAGTCTTTAGGAAGCCCCTCTCCATGCTATTTGCAACCTCTATGGATGAAAGGGATCCCTTAAAAGAATCTGACGCTATTAGAATATTTATCTCTTTCACT
>JAAYEN010000113.1 GCA_012728775.1 Tissierellia bacterium | reverse complement strand
TGAGTATCTTTATCTATTGCAACAAAAAACTTAATTACCAATCCACCATGGGAATAAATTTGTCTTTCCATTTCTAGCATTTCACTGTAAGCTCGTTCCCATTCCCTTACAGTGGCAAATCCTTCTACTCGTTCTACCATAACTCTACCATACCAAGATCTAGAAAAAATAGAAGCATATCCATTTTTTGGAATTTTTGTATAAAATCTCCATAGATAATTTCTGGCATTTTCTCCTTCATCTGGAGCAGATATAGCGTGGACTTTATACAATCTAGGATCTACGCGACGTATTAATCTGCTTATAGCTCCATCTTTTCCTGCGGCATCTACACCTTCAAATACAAGTACAATGGGAATATTACGATTGTGATACTTAATAAATACTTCAGAAACTTCCTTTTGTAAATTCTCCAATTGATCGTATTCTTCGTCAGAAATGTTTTTATTTAAATCTAAGTTTTCTAAAATTTTCTTATCGTCTACATAATCTCTGGGAATTCTAATTCCATTTTCCCTTTGTGTAGCTACTCTTTCAATTCCCTTTTGCACTTCTTCTATTGCAAGACCTAGAGCCTCTTTGGATGCAGCTTTTCTATCATCAGAATTAATTATATTCCATGGTGTATATCTGAAATTAGTCAATTTTAAAACATGTTCAAAATGTTTTTTGTAGTTTTTGTAATTTTCATTTTGATCAATGTCGTGAATGTCGATATAGAAAGACCTCATTTCTGAGTTTTTCATCTCATTTATTCTTTCTTTTTGAACTTCTTTAGATACATCCAAAAAGAATTTTAATATTATTGTTTTGTCATCATACAAAGTCTTCTCAATACCTTTAATGGAATCTACTTTTTTACAAAGTTCCTCGTCTTCAATATCAATATTATCCATAAGTTCATAATAAAAAGATCTGTCAAATACTTTTACATGACCTTTCTTAGGAGTGTATATCCAGAATTTTCTCATAAAAGGATATTCCAAATCCTCTTCAGAGCTTCTTTCAAATACTTCAACATCAAAAAATTTCGGATTTAATTCTCTAACTAAATCGTTTATTACGTAACCCTTTCCACTGGATTCCCAACCATCTACGATAATTAGTATTGGTATATCCATGGATTCACAGATTCTTTGAAGTCTTGCAAATCTTTCCCCTAACTCTGAAACTTTAAAATCCTGGAATAGTTTTCTTCTATTTAAGTCTAATTCACCTAACATAATTTCACCTCATTACTTAATTTATTTTACCTTATTTGACTAAGTAAATCTATGTAATTATAATGTAATGGGAGGTCAAAATGAAAAAACATTTAAATAAAATTATCTTTGCTTTAGGAGTATGGGGAGTGATAAACGGAATTTCTAGAGGTGAAGCCCTTATAGTTTTACAAAAAGCCATAAATATTTGCTTGGAGTGTATAGGAATTGGATAATAAATTCTCTAAAAGAAATGCCATACAAGCTCTAGGAGCCTTAGCTTTTAATGGAAATTTAAAAGGTTTTATAGAAGGTAAAATATACACCGGAAACTCCAAAACCATATGTGTACCTGTACTAAATTGTTATTCTTGCCCGGGTGCTATCGGCTCTTGTCCCATAGGAGCTATGCAAAGTGTTTCTAATACACCCAAGTTTAATATTTCCCACTATGTCTTAGGATTACTTGTGCTTTTTGGCATAACTGGCGGAAGAATCTATTGTGGTTATTTGTGTCCTTTTGGATTTTTCCAAGACATGCTATATAAAATCAAAAGTATAAAATTAAAACACGGAAAAATTTTAAATGTTCTGAAGTACTTGAAATATGTAATTTTATTAGTCTTTGTCTTTATTCTTCCAGTGATTACAAAAGACGTCTTAGGAATGTCAGATCCTATGTTTTGCAAATACATATGCCCATCAGGTACACTTTTTGCAGGGCTGCCATTAATAGGATTAAATCCTTTATTACAAGATGCCTTAGGCGGATTGTTTATATGGAAATTGTCTTTAGCTATTTTAATAGTTATTTTAAGTATTATATTATTTAGACCATTTTGCAGATTCTTATGCCCCCTTGGAGCATTTTATGCAATATTTAATGGTATTAGCTTTTATAAATTTAATATCAATGATAATTGCATTAGTTGCGGAAAATGTAAAAAAGCTTGTGGATACCACATTTATACAAAGGAAACTCCCAATTCTCCTGAATGTATTAGATGTGATGAGTGTATAAAAGCCTGTCCTGTTAATTCCATAGAAAAAGAATTTTTAAATAAAAAAATTTCAAAATAACAAAAATGCCTTGGATTTTATATCCTGGGCACTTTTGTTATTTATATTATTTCTAATTTATTAGTTTTTCTATTAACTCTTCCTCATTTAGTTTCAAATAGTCATAATTATCAAATACTATATTTCCATCTTCATCAATATTATATATAAACTCTTCTTCCTCTACATTTCTATCACTATTAAATATTACAGTATTTTCTCCATAAATAACATCTCTAATTACCATATAATTCTCCTCATCAGAATCACCCACATTTGTATCTGGCAAATTAGAATATGGCTCACTTATAGTACCTAAATATCTTTCAAATAAATTTGTAACATGAAATTCATTATCCAATACATTTCCCGTTTCAAAATCTGTATTTGCAAACTTGTTTACCGCAGGTGAAATGATTATTTCATTCTCCCCTTGGATTTTATCCAAATAAGCTATGGAAGTTTCACTTGTATGCATCGTGTTCATATCTTCCGTTATATAAAGTTG
>JAAYEN010000234.1 GCA_012728775.1 Tissierellia bacterium | reverse complement strand
CGAGATTATCTAGATTTGCTTAGATATTATTTAAGAGATTTACCACCTGTTGTGATAGAAGATATCGTATACGATTACGAAGAACATTTCAGAGCTGGGCTAGAAAATGGTAAAACCGAAGAACAAATTGCCGATGAATTAGGATCACCTGAAGATATAGCAAGAGAGTATTTAGGTTCAGATGTTTATAAAAAGCGTAGAAAGTATACAGAAGAAGCAGAAATAGAATCTAGTACCATAGATTATGGAAAATGGATTTTAATTGCATTGGGAATAATTATCTTAGGTCCATTTATATTAGGAATTGTTGGGGCAGCTTTTGGTTTGTTTATGGGAATATTAGGTGGTTTATTCGGTGGGGGAATAGGTCTTATAGGTGGAGCTATAGGATTGTTTTTTAGTATTTTCACCAATGGAAGTAGTGGCTCATTTATAAACGGAATATTTATAAATCCTATAACCAAAATTTTAGGGACTATCTTTATGAGTGCTTTAGGACTGATGCTATTAGGTTTGGGAGTAAAATTTATTAAATTTACTTACAAAACTATATTGGATATATACGTTTCAATTAGATGGAAATTGGGGAGGTAGTTATGAACAATAGGTTTTTATTGATATTATTAATAACTGTTTTAGTTACAGGAGTACTAACAGCCACATCATTTTATATATTTGACAGAGAGAAAATAAATCTAAATATCACTGAAATTGCAAGAAACTTTAGCGGTAACTTGGAAGATTGGGATACTGAATATAGTGATGAATGGGATAAAAATCTGGATTTAACACATTCTAGTGAACTGGGAAAGATTAAAGAAATCAGAGGAAATTATATAAATGGAGCTTTGATAATTAAGAAGGGTCCTGAAAAAGTTGAATTTTATAGTAAAAAAATGTCTTCTGGGAATATTTCTCCAATATCATATAATGACGAGATTTTAGATATTAATAGTGAGATGATTATAGATAATTCAAAGTTGGTAATTTACACACAAGAGCCGGACAAATTAACTGTAACTATAAATGAAATCAATGGTATGTTGAGAATAGATGAAAAACTAGACAAGATAGACATCGGTTCTGTAAATGGACTTTTGAATATTAATACAGAAGAAACTTTTGATATTAAAGTGGACTCAATCAATGGTGCAGCAAATTTAACTTTTGATGAAGTAGATGCAGAGTTTATAATCCAAAATATTTATAGCTTAACAAGAATTTTTGGAGAAGTTTCCTTGGTAGATGGCTCAAAAGACTTCAATTTTTCTAAAGGTGATGGAAGTGACAAAATAGAAATTAAAGAAGTCAATGGAGTATTAAATATCGATTAATGAGATAAAAAATGTAATATATAAAAGAAATAGTAAAAGATTTCTCAAAGTCTAGAGTGAATCTCAGAGCGATGACAAACCCTTTATTAAGGTCGGAATATCATTCTATTTCGAGCGTATATGGCCCGCCGGCCCGAGGGTACTCGAAATAGAATGATATGGAGACCTTTGCTAATAGTCTCAGAT
>JAAYEN010000202.1 GCA_012728775.1 Tissierellia bacterium | reverse complement strand
TAATTTGTTTAATTATTCAATTATAATGCTAACATATTTCGGCTATTTTTTCAAGATAAGGACAAATAAATAAGCACAAAATTTTTTACGTTTTGTGCTTGGTTTTTAATATTTGATTTTAATGTATTTTAGAAATTAAAATATTTCTTATGGAAGGTTATTATTTCATAACATCCAAACCATTAATATAGCATTAATCATCGTTATGCAATATCTATTTATTAGATTTAGTATATACATTATTTGCTAAAATTTCCACTATCTCATCCCTAACCCATTTCGGCTCTAACACTTCTGCATAGGGTAGGAATTGTAATGCCCAGTATGTAATTCCTCTTGGTGATGCTTCAAATCTGGCTATGAAGTGGTCTTTTCCATCTTCTGTTATTAATACATCTGTTCCGAAGGCATCGATAATATGACCGACTATTCCATTTTCACATCTTATTTTTATTTTCTGTGGATCTCCTGGAAAATTATGGGTGGTGTTGGATACTTTTCTTAAAACTTCCTCCGAATCTCTCATCTGTGAATTTGTTTTTAGAATTTTAATATCTTTCATCATATCTATTCTATAAAAACTTATTTCAGGATATCCATCTAGGTTGCATATCAAATGATACTTTTGATTTATGGAAACCATTCCATATGGGTTTACAATATAAGGTTTATCTCTGCGAAGATGAAGTTTTTTATCCAATCCGTATTTATAATATTGGAAACTGACTTGTTTTTTAAATTTTATAGCTTCATTAAGGAGTTCCAAATTTAGAAATACCATTTGATTTTGGGTTTTTTTGTCAGATTTGTTCTTAATGGGAGTTAGTTGGTCGATTTTTCTTCTCTTATATTTACTTTGTAATTTTTGTAATTTTTCTACAAGTTCCTTCGTGCGACTTGTAGAAATGTAAGGGAGAGAATAAATGGCATCGATAAGCAAATCAATTTCTAAATCCTCCAAATCTCTTTCTCGCAAATAATATCCCCTATTGTGATTTTCCTTGTTATCAGATATATCATATCCAAATTCCTGAAGTGAAGTGATACAGCTATAAATAGTCCTACGATCCAAAGTAATATCATAATTTTGTTGTAGCTTCTTTATTATTTCATTTGTAGAAATAATATTATCTTCGTCGGAATATTCTTTTAGAATTTTAAATATGTAGAGTATGTTCGCCCTTTGCATAAGACACCTCCAAATTATCATATTTCAATTATATCACAATACGAGTACATAATTTTGTACTTAGCAAATTGTATATTATTTTTTATTAGGGTATAATTATGAACAATAGTTGCTCATAAAGATTAAAGGAGGAATAATATGACAATTGAACGTTCTTATTATATGGTTAGGGCTATGGATCAGAATAAAGAACATTTTGATGAGTTCTTTAATAACGAAGTTGTTGCCATAGGTTGGTCAGATGTTAACTTTTCAGAGTATAAAGATATTGAAACTTTAAGATACTTTATTAGGGATAAATACTACGGTGGCGACACTAATAGAACAATAACAAAAAATCTTAATGCAATTCAAAGATTTAAAAGTATAAAAAAGGGAGACTATATTATTATTCCTTATTACAGTAACATCGTGATTGCTAAAGCAGAAGGAATCGAAAACTATTCAATTAATGCTCGCCAACTCGATCTGTCAAATCAACATAAAGTTTCGTATATAAAAGATAGTGACGGACAACTTTTATTGATACCTCGTGAAGATCTTCCTGAGGGACTACAACGAAGACTTAAAGTACCAGGGAGTAAAGTATCGGATTTATTTGAATTCAAAGATAAAATTGAAAAACTTTTCGAAATTGAGACTTATACATATAGTTATAGCTCACAGCTTGAGGAGCAAGATCAAATAGATCAATTTAAAATGCAACTTTTAAAAAATATTAGAGAAGGCGAGACATATTTAAAAGCAGGTGGAATAGGATTAGAACACTTAGTTAAAGAATTATTAGAAATTGAGGGCTATAATACAAAAATACTTTCTACAAGAAATTTTAATGTTGGAGACGCAGATATAGCAGCTTTTAAAGAAGATGCATTTTCTTCTTCGAATATATTGATTCAAGTAAAACATCATAATGGAACTACTGGCGAGCACGGCTTAACACAAATAGTTGAAGCACTAAAAGATAGTAGATATTTAGATTATTCAGGATGTTTACTTACTAGTGCTGATGTAGACGAAGAACTAAGACAAAAAGCTGCAATTGCAGGCATTAATATTATTGATGGAGAAAACTTGGTAGAAATATTATATAATAACTTAGAAAACCTTTCGGATGAAACAAAAATTAAACTAAGAATTCAAATGATACCAAAAATTTTTTAATTAATTGAACATATTAAGCAAAATCATTTAAATATTTCAAGATATAAAAATAAGAGAATGCTGATTAACAATCCAGCATTCTCTTATTTATTCATATTTAGCTAAATTCTCTAAACATCTATAACCATTCAGATATGATATTACCTACAATTACTATGTTCTAATTTCATATTGTTATTTGATGTTCAATTAACAAAGTCTTTATAATAACATTTTAAAAAGCTAGACTTTTAAATCTAGCTTTTTTAATGTTTCGAACTTAAAATACTTTATTACTAAATTTCATCTCTTGTTCCAAATCATCTATATATTCTATTAATTCTTTATAATAATCTTCATCATTTACTTCTAGCTCCAAGTTTTGATAATGTAAAATCGTAGAGTAAAATTCTGATGGATAATATAATTTATACCATCCTAACTGTACGTACATCTTCGTAAAGTGTACACAGTGAGCTTTGGTAAATAGATAGTAGATTTTATCTAAGCTTTCCAAATACCATTCAGGTAGGTCTAATTGTTCTATATTTTTATTGATTTTCAATGATTTCATCTCATTAAATGCCGTTTCTATATCAGCTCCAGCATTTAATAAATCATTGAAAACATCTTCTCTCGTAGTTATTAAATCTGATAGTTTACCTTTTTCAGATTTGATAATATCTTGCCCATTACCTTCCCAAACACGTGTACCATGTACAATTCCAAAAATTTTTACCAAGTCTGAAAAGGATTGAACTCCCGATTCTTTAATAATATTCATAACGTATGGGCTTTGAAAACCAGGAATACCCCATACATCATTTGAAGAAAATAAATTCAAAACTTTTGGATCTGATAAGTTAATAGTCTTTCGTTTTATTCCAGTTGATTTTTCTAAATTTTTTAAAATGGGCAAAATATAACTTGGTACTAAATCTATTCTAGATAAAAAATCCAATAAGTAGCTATAATCGTGATGAGTTACAGGTATACCGAGATTTTCTCCCGTCACTTCCACGGGAGTAAAGTCAAATATCTCCTTGTCTTTTCGAATTAATAGTATCGTATTTGACATAATTTCTGTAGATATCTTTTTCCCTGTAATCATTCTTGAAGTAGCATCCATAGTTTTTCTATTAATTTCAATTTCTTTTTTTTGATAAAACTTCTCCACTTTTTTAATGCTTTCTTCCCATCCTAGAGCATTTACTCTCCCACAATAAAAAATTTTGTTTTCTCCAATATTTTTATTTACGTGGTTTTTAAGATATTTATGAGTGTTTTCCAAATTTTCTGTGGATATATTTAAAGTTATGTCTAAATCCCTTTCTCCATTTAATCCAAAAAATGATTCTGATGGAATATTATATCCTTCTTTTTGTAACGTCATTCCACATTGCCTACAATTTTTATCTGGAAGATCTTGGCATGTATAGTACTTGGAATCTAAAATAAATTCACTGTGTTTGCAACTTGTGCATATATAATGAGATGATAAAGGGTTTACGTCTGTTATTTTACTCAAGTACGCCACTAATGATGAACCGAGGGCTCCCATAAATCCAATTTGTTCACCTTTTTTGTTATTTTTCTCGGCTATTTCATTAGCAATTAAAAATATACTTGAGTTATCATTATTGATTATCCATGCCAGTTCTTTTTCAATTCTTTTTGCTACAATTTCCGTTAATTTCTCTCCATAAATTTCCCCAGCAGACTTCATTACCAATTCTCTTAGCTTAGAATCAGCACCTTCTATCTCGATTTTTTGTTTTTCCTTTGGAAATATTTTTATTTCTTCTATCGAATCACATATAAGATTGGGGTTTTTTATTACTATTTCTTCAGTCCTTAGTTTAGTTAAGTATGAAATTCTCTCTATCATATCATCCGTATCTAGAAATACATCGCCATATTCATGTCCAATAACTTCGTTCTTTACCCTATGATTTGCTTTATCATTTCGTAAATATTTTGGCAAATAAGATTCAGTAACGATTTTGTTTGCAAGATAATCCTTTTGAGACAAGTAACTAGCACATCCTATTACTATTACAGGCTTTTTAATCCCATCTCCTAATCTAATAATTTTGCCCCACAAATAGTCATAATCAAAGTCAAAGTCTGCATTATTGATTGTGAGAAAATCATAAAAGGATGC
>JAAYEN010000019.1 GCA_012728775.1 Tissierellia bacterium | reverse complement strand
TACTTCATTTTCTTTTTTTTCATCAGAGTCCAAAAATCTTTTATATTTGATATTTAATCCTGTTAAATTTTCCACTTCAGCTGTTACATCATATACAGTGACGTTATCTACTTGAAGATTAAGTAATTTATTGTATGCAGAATTTATTTCTAATAGATTTTCATTTTTCTTATTAAACAAATGCTCATAAAAATTATTAACTAAAACAGTATAATTGGCACTTTTATCTAATACAATAATAGGGATGCCTAATTCATCGGCATCCTCTATTAATTTATTATCAATTTCTCCAAAATATCTACCTATTTTAATTAGTATTGCGGCAGCTTTTTTCTCATGGGCAATTTTAATTAGATTCTTTTTTAAATCATCTCTATTCAAATAAGCATATCCAGCTGTAATTACTATTTCATTTCCTTTTAGCCAAGACATACCATCAGGAGTTTCGAGGATAACAAAATTATTAGCCTTGTTATCTAATCCTTTAGACCCCGCCAATAAAGTCGATCCTTTAAAAAAATTCATTTCCAGCAATTCTCTAATTGTTAAATAGCCTTTCATTTCACTGCCTTTTCTATATATTAAAATTAAATAAATCATTGAACGATTCTGCCATAGTTGGATGAGTATAAATATTATCCCTTAAAAAAGTATACTCCGCATCCAAATCCATAGCAAGTTTAACTATATTTATCAATTCATGAGCGTTGTCGCATAAAAGCATAACTCCTATAATTTTATTACTATTTTCATCTACTAGAGCCTTAAGTATGCCATCGGTTTTTCCCATCACTTGCGCCATGGGAACTTCAGCTGTCTTCATGGTTTTTACCTTGTAATTTAGACCTTTATCCTTAGCCTCTTCTTCGCTTAAACCTACACGTGAAAAAGTAGGAGTTACATACATGGAATAAGGCACGTTTTTTCTTTTATCTAAATTATAAGAGCCATTATCTGTTATTGAAGATTTAATAATGCGAAAGCTATCTAACGAAATATATGTGAATTGCTGTTTTTCAGCTACATCTCCAATTGCCCAAATATTTTCAGCAGTTGTTTTTAGATGTTTGTCCACTTTTATTAATCCGTTATCAGCAATTTCTACTCCTGCTTTTTCTAAATTCAATTTCCCAATATTAGGTTTTCTTCCAGTTGCAAGTAGTATTATTGTATCTTCAATATATTCCTCTTTTCCATCTTTTTTATAAAAAACTTTATTATTTTCAATTTTTGTTGTTGATGCATTTTGGTGTATCACAACGCCTCTTTTTTCCAATATCGATTTAATTTCCTCAGCGATGTCTCTATCTTCTCTTTTTAAGAAATCCTCTCCTCTATCTAGAACAATAACCTCACTACCGAATCCTGAGAATATAGAAGCAAACTCTATACTTATATAGCTAGCACCTACAATAGTAAGTTTTTTAGGGAGTTCTTCCAATTCCATTATATATTCACTATCATATACGTATTTGTTATCTTCAATACCTTCTATATTAGGAAATGAAGTCTTTGCTCCAGTATTTATAAATATTTTATCTCCAACTAATTCAATATCTCCATCTTTTGTTTCTACCCTAACAGTATTCTTATCTATAAATGAACCAAAACCATCAATAATATCAACATTATCTAAATTAGCAAGCTTGTCGTAGTTTTTTTGATTTAACATTTTCACCATTTCGGATTTCTCTTTAATTGATTCTTTAAATTTTATATTTTTTTCGTCATAGGATAAATCCATTTTACTAATCTTGTCAGAATTCTTCACTAAATTTTTTGACGGGAGACAAGCTATATTTATACAAGTTCCTCCATACATTTTGGGAGATTTTTCTATTAAGGCAATCTTTTCTCCTTTGTTTGCAAGAAAACCTGCTAAAGTTTTTCCACCTTTTCCAAATCCTATTATTATAGAATCATAATTCATATTCCACGTCACCTCTCTCTTTTTATTATTTCTTTTATACCCTATATATTGATAAGTAATTGTTTCAAATTTATCAAATTTAATAAAAAGATGTAATTTGTATTTATGCTTTTTTATTCATATGTGTTATTTTTGTGTAAATATATGGTATATTAGATACATAATAAATAATTTAGGAGGTTTTTATGAGTAATAAAAGAATTATAGGGCTTTTGTTGGCATTTGTAATGATGTTATCAGTATTTGCACTTCCTCTAGAGGTACTAGCTGCAGAACAAACTGTAATAACAATTTTACACACCAATGACGTCCACGGAAACGTTGAAGAAGATGAAAAAGGTGAAAAACTTGGGTTTGCAAAATTGAAAACTTTTGTTGATTCTAAACCAGGCGCTATTCTTTTAGATGCAGGGGATATGACTCACGGAACCACTTTTGCTACCATAAGTAGTGGAGTGTCTGTAGTTGAACTAATGAATAAATTAGGATATAAAGCTATGACACCAGGAAATCATGATTATAATTATGGAAAAGAAGGCCTCGCAAAATTAGCAGAAGTTGCAGACTTTCCAATTCTTCAAGCTAATATTTTAGATGGAAATGGAAACAAAGTACTTGAAGCTAACACAATTATTGAAGTTGAAGGTATTAAAGTTGGAATCTTTGGAATTGCAACACCTGAAACTAAGACAAAGTCTAATCCAATAAATACAGAAGGTTTAACTTTTGCAGATTATATTAAATCTGCTGAAGAACAAGTAGCTGAGTTAAAAGAACAAGGCGCAAATATTGTTGTTGCGTTAGTTCACTTAGGACTTGATCTTGCAAGCGAAGAAAGATCAGATGTATTGGCAGAAAAAGTTTCTGGAATTGATGTAATAATTGATGGTCACTCCCATACAGAATTGCCAGAAGGTAAATTGGTAAATGGCACACTTATCGCTCAATCAGCTTATCATCTTAAAAATGTAGGAGAAGTTACTATTACAGTTGAAGATGGAAAAGTAGTTTCTAAAGTCGCAAAATTAAACACTTATGAAGATTTAAAAGCTTTAGATCCAAATGCTGATATCGCAGCAGCAATTGAAGAAGTGGAAGAAAGTAATAAGCCATTTTTAGAAAGAGTTGTTGGAAAAACTGAAGTTGAATTAGACGGAGTAAGAGAAAATGTTCGTGCTGGAGAAACTAATTTAGGAAATCTTTTAACTGACGCTATGTTAGATGTTTCTGGTGCCGATATCGCTTTAACAAATGGTGGAGGAATTAGAGCTAGCATAGAAGCTGGTGATATCACCATGGGACAAATTCTACAATCCTTCCCATTCACTAACTATCCTGTGGTTATAGAATTAAAAGGTGCCGAAGTTCTTGAAGCTTTAGAATTTGGCGTAGACTCTGCTCCAGAAGTTGTAGGAAAATTTCCACACGTTGGTGGAATGACTTTTAAATACGATGTTAATCAACCAGCTGGCGAAAGAGTATTTGATGTTAAAGTTGGAGAAGAAGCATTAGATTTAGAAAAAACTTACAAATTAGTTACTAATGATTTCATGGCAGTTGGCGGAGATGGATATGAAATGTTTAAAAAAGGCGAAAAAATATCTGAACATCCTCTTCTATCAGAAGTTTTAGCTAATTATATCGAAGCTAAAGGAACTGTTAATCCTCAAATTGAAGGAAGAGTAACTGTTGGAGAAAAACCTGAAGTAGAAGAAAGATATAATGATATTAAAGGACATTGGGCTAGAAAATATATCCTAGCTATGGCTGATGCAAATATCTTTACAGAAATTAAAGAAGCTAGTTTTGAGCCTGATACTAAGATTACAAGAGCTATGTTATTGACTACCCTTCACAGATTAGATGGAGAAACAAAAGCAAATGGCGAAGCTGACTTCAAAGATGTAGAAAATGGAGACTGGTACGAAAAATCCATAGCTTGGGCAGTTGAAAATAAAATTGCTTTAGAAAATAATGGTGACGAGTTTAAACCTGATGAAGATTTGACCCGTGAAGAAATGGCTGTAATTCTTGCAAATTATCTAGATTACAAAGAGATTGTTCTAGTTCAATTAATGCCAGAAGACTTTGCAGATGAAGGAGATATTTCCGAATTTGCAAAAGCTTCAGTTGATAAAGTAGTAGTTGCTAAAATTATGGAAGGAAAACCAGGAAATGTTTTCGAACCAAAAGGAAATGCTACTAGAGCAGAACTTGCGAAAGTCTTATATGAGTTGTTTGAAATGTTAGAGTCTCTAGAAGTAAAACCAGCAGCATAATAGATTTTAAGTAGTCATAAATAAGGACCTGCGATTGAATATAAAATTCATTTCGTAGGTCCTTTTTGATATGATTAATTATCTAATTTTTTTGCATGAACTACAAGTCTTCTATCATTTTCTAGGCAAGTTTGTAAAGTTAAAATATCCTCGAAAACTTCTGGAACTTCTCCTTCTATTTCATTTTTTGAATTTATTCTTTCTATTAATAGTTTCAATTCTTCCTCAGAATAATTTGGACTTCTAAACTTCTCCATAGGATCTGCTGAATATACTGCAAAAATTTCATAACGGTTTAAACCATTCATGCTGCTAATTTCTATTATAGAATTTTCTTTTGTGAATTCAGGATTTCTGTATTTTTTCGTAAGCTCATGGAAAAATTTGCCTGTCCTAATATTATGACCATAAAGGATTGTATTTTGATCTGAAAAATCTATATTATTATCCTTTTCCATAAAAATCGTTCCGAAAACATTGTAATTTCCTTTATAATCATGGTCTAGATAGTATTCATTATTTTCCCCTTTGACAAAGGGATAATCTATATTGGTTCCTGGTATATTTATCCATCCTATGATATTGGGATATTCGTTTTGTAAATAACTTATTCTAGAAATTGCTAAATCATCTTCTGTTGGCTTTATTTCTTCTTCATTGATAATATTTATGCTGTCAGTTTTATTTTCCTCTTCCCATTTTCTACTTATTTCTGCAATTTCTACATGAGTTTCGTCATGGGCTTTATTAGTTTGATAGTAGCTATATATCTTATAAGATGAATAAAGTATTACTAAAACTAATGTTACTTGAATAATTCTTATTATACTTTTTTTCATCTTGGCCTCCTTGTAATTAAATGATACTTTTATATATTACCATGAGTATTATTTTAAAACAATTCCATTTTTATTATATATTGTTAAATATTTTATATATATTTAACAATTCCCTAGTCTTGTTTTTACAATCTTCGATTATAGTTAATTAGAAATATTAATACTCTAGGAGGAATTTTAATGAAGAATTTCAAAAGAATTATGGCAATGGTTTTGGTTATTGTCATAATGGTACCTTCGTTTGCTATGGCTGCAGAAGGTAACTACGGTACAGCAAAAAATGTAATAATGATGATTCCAGATGGAATGAACATCGAAGCATCTACTATGGCAAGATGGATGACAGATGATTTTACATTAGTTATGGACTCAATGGCTACAGGACTTGTTAAAACTAATAATTCTAACACTCCAATAGCTGACTCCGCACCAGCAGGAACTGCAATGGCTACAGGTTATAAGACTCAATCACCTTATGTTGGTACTTATCCATCTCAAGGGGGAATGCCAGGAGCAGTATACGATTCAGCTAAAGCAATGATGCCAATCGCTACTATTGTAGAAGGCGCCGAAAGAGCTGGAAAAGCTACAGGTATAATCTCAACATCTAACGTTCAACACGCTACACCAGCAGATTACACTTCTCATAATCCAAACAGAAATAACTACGAAGATCTTGCAGAGCAACAAGTTTACCAAGGAATGGAAGTAGTATTAGGAGCAGGTAGTAAACACCTTGACCCTGCTGTTAGAAAAGATGGCGAAGACCTAATAGGCGTAATTAAAGAATTAGGATATGATTATGTAACAACTCCAGAAGCTATGAAATCTTCCACAGGAAATAAACTTTGGGGAATGTTCGCAGAATCAGCAATGGCTTATGATATTGATAGAGACCCCGCAGTAGAGCCATCCCTTGCAGAAATGACTGAAAAAGCATTGGAAGTTCTTGCAAAAAATGAAAAAGGATTCTTTTTAATGGTAGAAGGCTCCAAAGTTGACTGGGCAGCACATGCTAACGATCCAGTTGGAGTAAACTCTGACGTCTTGGCATTTGATGCAGCAGTAAAAGTTGCTAAAGACTTCGCTGATAAACATGGAGATACAGTATTAGTAATCGCATCTGACCACGGTACTGGTGGACTTACTATAGGTCATAGACAAATTACTTCAGGATATGATAAAGCTCCTCTTGAGTCATTTACACATATTATCAAAGGTGCAAAACTTACTGGTGAAGGTGTTGCAGCTAAATTAGACGAAAACAGAACTAATATCCCAGCTGTAATGGAAGAGGCTTATGGAATTAAAGATTTATCTGAAGCAGAATTAAATTCTATAAAAGAAGCAAAAGATGTTCAAGCTGCTGTAGGAACAGTAGTTTCTAACAGATCTAACATTGGATGGACTACTGGTGGACACGTTGGTGGAGACGTAGCACTTTATTGCTATTCTACTGCATCTGATGCAAAACTTCTTTCTGGAACAGTTCACAACAATGACATCGGTAAATATGTTAAAGGTCTACTAGGATTAGATTTAGATTCATTAACTACT
>JAAYEN010000137.1 GCA_012728775.1 Tissierellia bacterium | reverse complement strand
AAAGCTTAAAAATGCCTTTGATAAAATAAAAAATCAAAATTACAATGAAGTTTCTATGGATTATCTGTCTATGGGAATGACAGGTGATTACGAAATAGCCATTGAAGAAGGAGCGAATATCGTAAGAATTGGTTCTGGAATATATGGTGAAAGAAATTATTAGGAGGAAGCAATGGAAAGAATTAAAAACTTTTTTGGGTTTGGAGAAGACTTGGGAGATGAGGACGACATTTATGAATCTGAACCAGTAGTAGCGGTGGAGCCTCAAGAAGATAGATCTCAAAATATAGAAAGATCTCAAAGACCAAGAACTACAACAAAACCTGCATTAAACATTCATTCAAATAGTAATGTTCAAATGAAAATTTGTATCCATGAACCACTAAGCTACGATGAAGCACCACTTATTGTGGATGATTTGAGACTTAGAAAAGCAGTTGTACTAAATTTTGAACAATTGGATATGAATATCAAAAGACAAATATTTGATTTTGTGAATGGATCTTTATACGCCTTAGATGGGAAGATTCAAAAGGTTAATAAAGATATTTTTATCTTAGCCCCTTCCAATATTGAAATTGAAGGACTAAAAGCTGAATTACAAGAAAAGGGAGTATTTCCCTGGTAATATATGATTATTAATAAAGAAGAGTATCTTTTTCACGTTTCTGATGAAAAAGAATTAAAGAGCATGAGAAGGATACTCGACTTAATTGAAATTACAATAAACCGACATAATGTGACTTATACGGATTTTTTGGAGCCGAACTTAATTGAGTTGGCTAAATCTATACTTAATCGCTTTGAAGATATTGGATATGTGATAGATGGTGGATTCGTAAATGCAGAAAGACAAATGATAAGCATATTTAGTTGGTATTATTTTTATGAAGAAAATAAAGATTCACATATTTATCCCATTGAAATAAAAGGTAACTTGAAGAAAATACAACACAAGGACGTACTTGGAAGTATCTTAGGATTGGGAATTGTTCGAGAAAAGGTGGGGGATATTGGATTTTTTGAAGATTCTATTAAAGTAGCCCTTTCCAAAGACATATCAGACTACGTCTTATTTAATCTAAAAAAAGTTAAAAGAGAAAATGTTGAAGTGAAATCTATTCCCAAAAATGAATTAGGTTTAATTGATAAATCTGGAGTGTATAAAGATATCATAGCTTCAAGTATGCGTTTAGATGCTATAATAAGTGAAGCTTATAATTTATCTAGAAGCGATTCGCAAAAATTGATTCAATCAAATTTAGTTAAAGTTAATTTTAAAGAAGAAACAAGAATATCTAAAAATATTAAAGAGAATGATTTGATTTCAGTAAGAGGAAAAGGTAGATTTAGAGTATCATCAATTGATGGATTAACCAAGAAAGAACGAATAAAGCTTAAAGTTTTTTATCCCGAATAGGGTTTATATAGATGGAGAAAATATAATATATGTTGGCTTTTATAATTACAAGTGTGTGCATTGTTTTGGATCAACTCACCAAGTACTTAGTAGTAAAGTTTATTAAAGGTAGCAAGCCTTTGGTAATTGCAGAAGATTTGTTGTCTTTTGTATATGTAGAAAATAGAGGGGCAGCTTTTGGAATTTT
>JAAYEN010000098.1 GCA_012728775.1 Tissierellia bacterium | reverse complement strand
GCAATTACAAAGGGAATGTTATTGTCCACAAGGGTTTTCATAATTCCATCTTCTACTATTTTATCTTCTACTGATTTTTTTATGCTACCCTTTTCCCGAACTTTTGAAATAGTTATATAGTCTTGAAGTGTTTCGGTTCTGGAGTCGCTGGCTCTTTCTTGGACAAAGGGATTGTCGGTTTTTAATCCTTTCATCAAGTCTACTGTCGCCATGGTATTTCCTGTAATTACTGCATTTACATATCCGGATTTTATTATTTGGGAAAAATTAAATCTTGTGCGATCGTCCATAGATATACTGGATCCTAATACCCAAACTATATGTCCTTTATTAGCTCGCTCATATTTCATAATCTGAGCCAATTCGTCATAGTCTTTGGAAAATGCGGTTTCACGAGTTCTTCCACTTCTAAATTGAAACATTTCAAAGGAGCCATCTTCAGCGTTGAATCCGTCAGTATAGAGATAAATTCCCTCGGTGGCATCTTCTGTTCTTCCTACGATGACCTTATCTCCGACTTTAAGATTTCTAAATTCCAACACTTCGATAAATCCTTCTCGCACTACTGGAACTGTATCCATTCTGCTTTCTGAAACTCCCAGCCATTTTCCCTCTACTTTAAAATATTCTGGATATATACTCATGGCGTGGTAATTATCTGGTGCTACTCCATCAATTTCCACTTCAATATATTTCGCATTGGGAGCATTTAAAAATTCTTCTTTGCTAAAATCTGGTTCTTGAAATTTTTCTGGTTTAAACATAATACCCCCCTATCTGATGAGTTTTTGTTTCATAATATATGAAAAGTCTTGGACATTGGTTAAAAATGATTCCACTCCGTAATTGTCCCGAACTCGCATTACACTAGCTGTGGAATAATCTGATATATCTATGGAATAGACGTAAACTGGTCTGATTTCTCCATTTTCTACTCGGTAACAAGGCACCATAGATGCTGCTCCCACTGAATGTAACTGGGTGGCAAGGGTAATTACCAAAGTTGCTTTTTTCAATTCTTCTTCCATAGCCATAACAGCTTCAAAGGAATCTGCATAAACCGGTGGCAACGGTCCATCGTCTCGAATAGAGCCTGCTAAAACATAAGGGATTTTATTTTCTATAAGTTTTTTCATCAGCCCATCTTCTACTTCTCCTGATTCCACGAAGGCTTCAACACTTCCCAATCGTCTAGCTTCATTAATAGTATCTAAGTGATTGTAATGTCCATTAGGCATGGATTCTTGAGTGTAAATATTTTGTCCAAGGGCTGTTTCTAAATATCCCCCTTCGAGATCGTGTGTTGCCATGGCATTTCCCGCCATTAAACAATCCACATATCCTTCTTCTATCAGTTCAGTTAAAGCCACTCTCGTATCGTAATCGAATACTACAGCAGGTCCTAAAACCCAGACTATATATCCATTTTCGTTGTTTCTTTCCGCTTCTAAAACACTCATCATCTTGTCGTATTTTTCTGAACCCGAAACGTCATAGGACAATAAGTCAAAATTATATTCCAAACCATCAAAGGGATTTTCATTTACAAAAAGTCCATCTGATCCGTCAGTGATATTTGTACATACCACTAAATCTTTCTCTTTTATATTCTCTGCTTCCGTAGGAATTATTATCCCATCTTTAACTACAAGAAGAGTAAAGGGAATATTTTCCTCTACCAATTCCCATTTTCGATTTAGTTTTATATACTCTGGATAAATGCTCGTCAAATAAAATCCATCAGGCAAAATTCCATCAGCTTTAGCCGGAGATAATTTCACATCTTGGGATTTAATTAATTTCTCATCTTGCCAATTTGGGGCATTATATTTAGGTAATTTAAAGTCCATATTCCACCTCGCATATAAGCATTTTATCAGAGTTTATAATATTATAAAAGCCAATTTAAATAAATTAGCTTACGAGAGATCCACTATGTTTTTTAATATTTCTTATACGATTTAAAATATTAAACAGTCACCTTGATTGAAATATATCGTAGCATATAACGCAAGGGGCTTGAACCGACTAAATAAAAAAGAAGGTTTTTACGCCTTCCTTTTTAAATAATTATCTAATTCAATTTTATCATTTATATTTCTAAAAATTTCAAATCCCATTTCCATATTTCTAATTTTTTCTTCTTCGATAATGTAAAAATTGTTATCATCGATTAGGTTTTTTAACTTTAGATTTCTAGATTTTAATCTGTTTTCTAAATCTTCAAACAATACCTTTGAATAGATGCCATTCATGGGTTCTATAAATCCATTTACCTTAGACACTACTCCCTTTACTTTTTTTTCAAAAAATAGGGATTTTATATGTTCTATAAATTCTTCACTTATATTGGGCATATCACAGGCTATTACAAATGCTCCCTTAGTAGTGATTTTTTCTAGTCCTGCGTGGATTCCCGCTAATGGTCCTAGTCCTGGGTAAATGTCTTTGGTTAAAATAAATTTTTCTCCATGGTATAATTCCGGGGTGTTGGTTACTACTACTACTTCTTTAAAGTGATTTTTTAGTATTTTTCCCAGATATTTTACTATAAGTTCATCTTCTATTTTTAATAACTGTTTATCAAATCCCATTCGGGTGCTTTTGCCACCGGCTAGGATTATGCTTGAGAGTTCTCCCATGATAGCTTCATCTCCTGGAAGGTTTCTATTAAGGCGTCTGTAAATTTAGAATAAACTTTTGCTTCTTCGTTTTCAGCTATTCTTTCTCTAAATATTTCGAGCCATTCCATATTTTTTATAGTATTGTAAATATCTTCGGAAATTTCTTTCTTTAATACTTCTTCTTCTACATTGTCTTTATGCTCTAATAGTACAGAAATTATATTTAGGGTAGTGAGGATATGATCTGGTAAATCTTTATAAGATTCCTCCATTTCCAGTCCCCATTTTTTCATAAGTCTAATATTATCCCTTGCTGGTTTATCCATAAGTCTGGATTTCTTTCTGTAATAGGAGGAGGCATAGGGTGATGCTAAAGGACTAGATACTCCGATAAATAAATAAAGATAGTCCTTTTCAATTTTTTCTGCTGCATTTTTATTAAATTCTCCGTCAGAAAAATCTTCCCATTTAAAATTAGGAAATGCTGTCTCCAGCATTTCCCCCATATTTCCTTCTATTATTCTGTCTTTTATAAATCCATCTGGTTTTGAAAAGAGCAAAGTCAATATGTCTATTTTTTCTCTTAGCATATTATGCTCCCACTACGTTACAGATTTCTTCTTTCATAGTGAAACAGTTTGAAATTGGATCTACTCTTTTTGCTTCTACAATATCTCCACAGTCTTGTCCCACTCCATTTGCTAATTGCATAGTTGGTGCTCTATGTCCGTATCCATGAGTCATGTGTACATATCCCTTTGGAACTCTTTCGGTTACCAATACTTCTCCTTCAATGGAGCTAACTGGGCTGGATACTACTGCGATGGATCCTGTTTCTAGTCCTCTTTCTCCTGCATCATCTGGGCTCATAACAATATAGTTTTTATCTTTTACAATAGTATTTTCATCGAATATTTGCATTAGATATTTGTTATTTCTAGTAGAAGTTTGTGTATGCCACATTACTTTTCCACCAGCCATAAATCTAAGTGGGTATTCTCCAGTTGTTTGAACTGGTCTAATATATCCAGGTACTGGATTGCCCCCTGCTGCAGCTACAAACATTTTGTGGTCATCATTTATATCATCTCCCACAAATGAGAAACGATATTTTTCATTTGGAAATACTTTTGCGTAGTTTTCATAGTTTCTAGCATCTGGATCTTTTAACATCCAAACACCTTCTTCTTTAAGTTTAGCAAAATCTACGAATAAGCCATCTCCTTGATCCGCTTTTTCTACGGATTCGATCATGGCTTGTTCTTCTCCATCTGCATCTAAAGCCATGAAGTCTGCATATCCAAAACGTTGGCCTAATTTTGTAAATATCCAATATGCTGATTTAGTTTCATACATTGGTGGCACTACGGCTTGGCTAAGTGCTAGGGCTGAAGTATATGCGTTTATAGATCTTGATGCATATCTTTCTAAATACGTAGCTTCTGGAAGTGCAAGTCCACCTATAGGTAGGGCTTCTGCTGATTGATTTAGATAAATATCTATAACTACACCAAAATCTAAATTATTGAAAGCTTCAATAAGTCTTACTGTTTCGCCTTGGGCTCCGATTGGGTCAGTTTGGTAAACTATAACTCCCTTTAGTCCTTTTCCTTCGTATAATGGAAGAGTTTCTGCTTCTGCCAATGGTCCTGTAGGAACTGCATCTGGAGTTAAAATACAGTCTGCAATAATATTTCTATTTCCACCTTCTGGTTGGCCTGAATAATATGGATAACCTAAAGCTCCCCAGAATTTTTCTTTGCCTTTAGAATTATCTACTTCAAATTTTGGGTTGGAACGTTTAGAAGATTGTCTTCTTAGGATTCCACCTTTGCCTAACATATTTCCTGTTAATGCTACTAAATTAAGAAGATGTAAGTCTGCTTGAGTTCCGTTTTGGAACATTATAATACCACTGGAAGTATCTGCTACTGCCCCATCTGCAGATGCAAATTCTATTGCCAATCTTTCTATAGTCGCTGCATCTATTCCTACTTCTTCTGCCACTGCTTCTGGAGAATATTCAGGTTTAGAAACTTCTGCTTTATATTCTTCAAATCCAGCTGAGTGAGCTTCAATAAATGCTTTATCTTCAAGGCCTTCTCTTATGATTACGTGATTCATAGCCATTATCATAAGTCCATCAGTTCCAGCGTTAATTCTGTGGTACTCATCTGCCTTAGCTGCTGAATAGTTAAACCTTGGATCAATTACAATCAACTTCGCTCCATTTTCTTGAGCTGTAAGTATATCTCCAGGCATACCTAATCTATATCTAGGTGCTTCCATTTGGTTTGCTCCGAATAGCATAATGTATTTGGAGTTTTTAAAGTCGCAATATAAACCAGCCGCACCTGCTGCTAGTTGTTGAGCTACACGTTTACCACCGTCGCAAATACTTTCTTGTCCTAGTGGGCCATTAGGTGTACCGTATTCTTTTAACCATGCTGTTAAAAGGTTTGAATAATATCCTCTACGGTTTAGTGCAAAAACAGTTTCTGGTCCGTGAGTTTCAGCTATCTTAGTAAACTCTTCATGCATAATGTCGAATGCTTCGTCCCAAGTAATTTCTTCCCACTCATTTTCTGCTACTTTTCTCATAGGAGTTTTTAGTCTATCTTCGTCATAAAGTTGAGCTACACCAGCGTTACCTTTTGCACAAAGGGTTCCATTACTTACTGGGTCTAGCTTATTTGGTTCCATTCTTTTAAGTATTCCGTCTTCGTCTACTACTCCTACTGCGGTACAGTTAATAGCACACATATAGCAGGTAGTATTTATTTTAGTTACATTTTCAGCTGTATAAGTAAATGGATAATTTCTATGGTCTACACTTTTGTTAGCTGCTGGGGACAATTTTCTTTCTTCTGTCAAATATTTTGTATCACAAGCGGTTAAAACTGCAGTAGTCGCCACAGCCAGGCCTGTCGTTTTTAGGAATTTTCTTCTAGAGATTTCCTTTTTCCACAAATCTTTAAGCATTATTTATCCTCCCCAATATAATAAACATTTGGTTCTAAATCTTCTGTATTATTGTCTAGAAGTGTACTGTATCTTACTGTTCCTGAACCTGCAATTAATTTTGAAACTTCTGAATTTGGATCGTCCAAATCTCCAAAAATTCTAGCATTAGTAGGACAAGTAGTAGCACAAATTGGATATTCCCCAAATTCTACTAGATTTGCACAAAAAGAGCATTTAACTGCTTTTCTAGTCTCTTCATTCATAGAACGAGCTCCGTATGGACATTCTTTTACACAAAGTTGGCATCCAATACAGTTTTCTTCTACCACCAATACATAACCTTCTTCCGTCTTAAATGTCGCATCCTCTACTGGACAGACATCGACACATACAGGATTGTTACAATGAGCACAAAGTTGTGGAGTGAAGTCCAATTTTATATCTGGAAACTCTCCGCTTTCTTCTACTGTAACCCAGTTTAGCTTATTTTCTGCTGGCATGTTATAATTTTGTTGACACGCTACTACACAAGCGTTACATCCTATGCATCTATTTCTGTCAAATAGCATTACATAATTCGCCATATAAAACCTCCAATTAATTTTTCTTTCTATTTTTGTTTCTTATCTCACACGTTATACAATAGCCTTCTTCATTTAATGAGGGCGTGGCTACTCTACACCCTTTGCATTTAGTTTTTTCTTTGTTCAAAAGAATAGACTCTTTCATCTTTGTAAATTTAGCTTTAGATATAGAATTGTATCTGCATTTTTCTATACATCTTTGGCAAAAATTGCAAAGTTCCTCATCCACTATTAAATTCATTTCGTCCTTCTTGTTTTCGATTTTTAAAGCTTTTGTAGGACAATAGCTCACACACTCATAACAAAACGCGCAACTTTCATCTACCTTTAAATCGAATATGTACTCTTCCATCCAAGAGGTATCGACGTTTTGGGAAAGACCTTTTTTCAAAAGAGTTTTTATTAAAGCATCTAAATTCTCCTCTACTTCCAAATCCAATCCCAGATTTTTTGTAGTTTCTTTTAAAGCAGACTTAGTAACACCTTGAGAATCTTTTAGTATAGAATTAAAAAAGTCCCTACGCGAGACGATTTTTTCTTCCTCATCCACTATTACTTCTCCCATTTCAAAACTCAGATTTTCCAATTTGCCCAATTCTTTAACATAATCCACCAATACTTCCATGTCATATCCAATATTTTCATATTCACAGCCAGGGCATTTTGAAAAATCCAACTGGATTTTATGGGATAAGTCCGAAAATCCTAGGGCAAAAATATATCTAGGGTCAATAGTTCTCAAACACCCAAAGTTTATATCTTCGCCAGTGGCAGTTTTCTTGCATCGCCACTTGGAGTATTCTCCTTCTACGATTTTGTTTAAAGAATGCAAATAGGGTTTTTTTGCTGCACTAAAAGTTCTGGAATAACACTCACTAACACAAAGATTACATCCTCCGCATAAAATAGAATCTACTATTATGCCATTACGAGTCTCACTAATGGCTTTTTCAGGACAGAGTTCTATGCACTTTGTGCATTTATTTCTTTCGCTAGTAGAGCGCATACAATTTCTAGATACACTTTCGACTTTTCTTTTAAAAGTATCGTCAAAAAGAGCATCTAAAATAATTTTTTCAATCATCTTACCGTCTTTCTTTTTTATAACTAAATTTTATATTATACAAAAAAATTATACCATATCTGAGGCAGTTTGTTAAGAATAAATCTAACTTTTAAATGAATAGATTTTAATTTTACTAAATCTTATAAACTACAAATCATAAATAAGGAGTTAAATGAAATGGTCTGTTCTTGACATAAAAAATAGTTATTGATATTCTTGTCTCAAGAGGAGATAACTATGATAATACTTGGAATATTATATTTAGCGTTTTTTATAGGCGGATTTCTTGTTTTTCGTAAATTCGTTAATTCTGGACCTAAAAGTAACACTAATTATGGAAATGGAAAATATAAGATAATTGGATTTATTTTTGCTGTGATTTTATTGGGAATTTGGGGATTTTTTTCTTTTGAATTTATAAAAGCCTACGACAAAGCTCATGAAATTTTGTTAAATAACACTGAAACAGCTGGATCCTTTTATTCCAAAATTACGAATTTAGTTATCAAACTTTTTGAAGATGGTAAACAAATCCAAGGTGCGAGGGTCCTCTTACTTAGAGAAAGTTATTTAAAATCCATTATCAGTTTTATAGGAGCATACATCTCCTTGTTTATTTTTTGGAAATTAATAAATCCCCCTGATGAAGATTTAGACACAAATACTAAAT
>JAAYEN010000279.1 GCA_012728775.1 Tissierellia bacterium | reverse complement strand
GTCTTGAGCTTCTGTACCACCAGCTCCTGCATGGATGGAAAGTATGGCGTTTTCCTTATCGTATTCGCCACTTAAAAGGGTTTCGATTTTAAAAGCCTGGGACATTTTTTCTAAGATGGAAATTTTATTTTCCAATTCTTTGTAAATTTCTTCGTCATCCATCTCTTTTAAAAGTTCAATCAAAACTTCCCCATCTTCTATACCAAAGATAAGTTCTTCATGTTTTTCTACGTAATTTTTCAAATTATTAGTTTCGCTAATAATCTTTTGAGCTTTTTCTGAATCGTTCCAAAAATCCGGCTCCAAGGCTTTTTGTTCTAACTCTGTAACGGCCTTTTTCTTTTCTTGGATATTTAATGACTCTCCTAGCTTTTTGACTAATTCTTTTACTTCTTCTAATCTTTCTTCTTCTATATATAAGTTTTGCATCTTAGCTCCTAACTTATGCGCCACAACATTTTTTATACTTTTTGCCACTTCCACAAGGACATGGATCGTTTCTTCCTATCTTTTCTTCTTTTCTAACAAAGGTCTTTCCTTTTTTAGGTTCTGGAGAATCACTTCCGCCAATTGCATTTATATTTTTTGCAACTCTTTTTCTCTCCATTTTTTCAGGATTTACCACGTGGAACAATAGCCTTACAGTATCTCGTCTAATGGATTCGTTCATTTCGTTGAACATATCAAAACCTTCGTTGCCATATGCTCTAGCAGGGTCTTCTTGGGCAATGGCTCTTAAGCCGATTCCCTTTTTAAGTTGGTCCATAGCATCTATATGATCCATCCACTTTTCGTCTACTACTTGAAGAAGAACTACTCTTTCCACTTCTCTAAAAGTATCTGGTGGGAATTGATTTTCCCTTTCTTGATATTTCTTTTGAGCCAACTCTAGAATATTATCTTTTAATTCTTCAGGATTTTTTATTTCTTTTAGTATATTAAATTCTGGTGCTGCAAATCCAAAGACTTCTTCTAAAACTCTATTTAATCCTTCATAGTCCTTTAATGATTCTTCCAGCTTTCCTGCTATATAAAAGTCTACTTCGTCAGAAATTATTCCGCTAATCATATTTTGGATGTCGTCTCTTATATCTTCGCCATCTAAAACTTTTCTTCTTTCAGCGTAAATAATTCCCCTTTGCTTATTCATTACGTCGTCATATTTCAAGACATTTTTACGAACAGCAAAGTTATTAGACTCCACCCTTCTTTGGGCAGTTTCAATTAATTTAGTTAAAATCGGATTTTCAATGGATTCTGCCTCTTCCACTTGGGATTTGTCCATTACATCTTTAAATCTCTCTCCAGCAAATAGCCTAATTAAATCGTCTTCTGCTGAAATATAAAACTTAGAAGAACCTGGGTCTCCTTGTCTACCTGAACGACCCCTTAGCTGATTGTCAATTCTTCGAGATTCGTGTCTTTCAGTACCAATAATATGAAGTCCGCCAGCTTCTATTACCTTTTTGGCATCTTCTTTTAAATCTTTTTCATAATTTTCTACGATATTTTTATAAGCTTCTCTAGCTTCTATTATCTCTTTGTCTGTAGTATCTGCAAAACTATCCACATGTTCTAGAACTTCTTCAGAATATCCCTTTTTCTTCATTTCCATTTTAGCTAAATGATCTGGATTGCCTCCTAGAACAATATCCGTACCTCTACCCGCCATATTTGTAGCTATGGTAACTGCACCAAAACGTCCAGCTTGGGCAACTATTTCAGATTCTTGTTCGTGGAACTTTGCGTTTAATACGTTGTGAGGTATTCTTTCTTTTTTTAACATAGAAGAAAGCACTTCAGATTTGTCGATAGAGACAGTACCTACTAGTACTGGCTGTCCCTTTTCGTGCCTTGCTTTAATATCTTCTATTACCGCCAAAAATTTTCCGTATTCAGTAGAATAAATTCCATCATTGTCATCAGTTCTAATTACCGGCTTATTAGTAGGAACTTCCACTACGTCTACGTTATAGATTTCCCTAAACTCTTCTTCTTCAGTTTTTGCTGTACCTGTCATACCCGATAGTTTTTTATACATTCTAAAGTAATTTTGGAATGTAATAGTAGCCAAAGTTTTGGATTCTTTTTTTATTTCCAATCCTTCTTTAGCTTCTATGGCTTGGTGAAGTCCTTCAGAATATCTTCTACCTAGCATCATTCTGCCAGTGAATTCGTCAACAATTATTATTTCTCCGTCTTTTACAACGTAGTCTACGTCTCTTTTCATATTGGCATTAGCTTTTAGAGCCTGTTTAATGTGATGGGCGATTTCTAAGTTTTCAGAATCAGCTAAGTTTTCTATGTTGAAAAACTCTTCCGCTTTAATCACACCATTATCAGTTAAGGAGGCAGTTTTTGCTTTTTCATCTATTAAATAATCTACAGTTTCCACTTTAAATTCTCTATCAAAAGGATCCACTATCTTTTCGCTTTCTTCTATTATTCTAGAAGATAATCTCTTAGCAAAAGTATCTGCTCTCATGTAAAGTTCTGTAGATTCAGAGCCTTGTCCAGAAATAATTAAAGGAGTTCTGGCTTCATCTACTAGAATAGAGTCCACCTCGTCAACTATGGCGAAGTTTAAATCTCTTTGAACCATTTCTTCTTTGTAAATAACCATATTGTCACGAAGATAATCGAAACCAAATTCATTGTTAGTTCCGTAAGTTATATCGTAATTATAGGATTCTTTTCTTTCGTTAGCTTTCATTCCGTGGACAATAGTTCCAACAGTAAGTCCTAAGAATTCGTATACTTTTCCCATCCACTGTCTATCACGAGTAGCCAAATAATCATTAACTGTTACGATGTGAACGCCTTTTTGTGGAAGGGCATTCAAATAAGCAGCTAAAGTCGCCATCAAAGTTTTACCTTCACCAGTTCTCATCTCCGCTATCCTGCCTTGGTGAAGAATAACTCCACCTTGGAGCTGAACTCTATAATGCTTCATTCCTAAAACCCTATAAGAAGCTTCTCTACAAACCGCAAAAGCTTCTGGAAGTATATCGTCTAAAGTCTCACCGTTATTTAACCTTTGTCTAAATTCAACTGTCTTGTTTTTTAAATCCTCATCAGAGAGTTTCGACATCTCTGAATCCAAGGATTCTATTTTGTTGATAATTGGATCTATTCTCTTTAATTCTTTGTCACTATATGACCCAAATATCTTGTCAAAAAATCCCATTAACATCCCATCCTTTATAGTTCATTTTATATATGTTCATTAATTTTTCTATTTTCAAAAATTCATTATATCATATACACTCTAGTCACTCTTTACAAAATTGTTACCAAATTTTATCCATACTTATTATTTATACCCTTAAAGCTATGTATAGAATAATCTAAAAAAGATTTACCCTATTTAAATATTTAAACGCAAATTATTCAAAAAAGAGAGGCTTAATACCTCTCTTAATAATTATTTTGAATCAGCTATAGGTTCTACATAAGAACATTCCTTATTAGAACATTTGTAGTTTTTGCCCCTTGCTGTTGTAGGCTCTGTAAGTAGAGATCCACACACCGGGCATTTCTTTGCTATAGGTTTGCCCCAAGATACAAATTCACATTTGGGATAATTGGAGCAACCATAAAATACTCTTCCCTTTTTAGAACGTCTTTTTATTATTTCTCCATCATCACAATCAGGACATTTTATGCCAATTTTTTCCAATAGAGGCATGGTATTTCTACAATCTGGAAAATTAGGACAAGCTAAAAATTTTCCAAACCTTCCCATTTTAATGACCATATTTGCACCACATTTATCGCAAATTTCATCAGTCACTTCCGGTTCTATTTCTATTTCTTCCATTTCATCTTCGGCAAGTTTAAGCTTT
>JAAYEN010000320.1 GCA_012728775.1 Tissierellia bacterium | reverse complement strand
ATTTAATTTGTTAAATTTGACAAAATCTATATTAATATGTAGAATGAATCTAACGCTAGGGGGGCTTATAGCTGAGAGATATAGATCGACCCTTTAACTTGAACCGGGTAATTCCGGCGTAAGGAAGCTAAATTTTACTTATGACAAGACCCTTTGCGATTACGAGGGTCTTTTTTTGACCTAAAAGGAGAGGCTTATTATGAAAGGAAGCATAGCGATA
This sequence comes from Tissierellia bacterium, assembly GCA_012728775.1. The sequence continues at coordinate 1,283 of JAAYEN010000320.1, read as the reverse complement.
CAAATCTTACCAAGAGTAGAAAAGGATGAAGTCTTCGAAGCGGTGGATAGAGTAATTGAATATATACAATCTACTGGGCTTACTTATCACGTGGGACCTTTTGAAACTACTATTGAAGGTAATTTTGAAGAGCTGATAGATATTATTAAAAGAGCACATGAACTGACTATAGAAGCTGGAGTTTCTAGTGTAAGTTCTTATATAAAAACTAGCTTTACGAATGAGGAGGAGTTTTGGTCAATAGATGAAAAAATTGGGAAGTATAATAAATAGCATTTTTCCAATAGTAATATTTTTTATTTTACTTGGAATTTGGGAATTTGCAGTGGAAAGTGAAATGGTCTCTAGATTTATTTTGCCTAGTCCAACGGATATCTTCCAAGTTTTTAGAGATGATTATAAAGTATTACTAGGACATCTTTATGTTACTTTATTTGAGGCCATGATTGGGTTGGGCATTGGAATAATTATAGGTATTCTAGTGGCGATTTTAATGGAAAGATTCGATAGTGTAAAAAAAGTAATGTACCCTTTGATTATTTTGACTCAAACCGTCCCTACAATAGCTATTGCTCCCCTTTTGGTACTGTGGCTAGGATATGACATTTTACCTAAAGTGGTTTTAATAGTTTTAACAACTTTTTATCCAGTAGCTGTTGGTGTCTTTGAAGGATTTCAATCTATAGATGAAGATTACATTACTTTACTTGATTCCATGGGAGCTAGTGAGTTTCAAAAGTTTCGATATTTAAAAATTCCTGCCACGGCACCTAATTTCTTTTCTGCTTTAAAAATTTCTGCATCTTACTCTGTAGTTGGAGCAGTTATTGCTGAGTGGTTAGGCGGTTTTAGAGGTCTCGGAGTTTATATGACTAGGGTAAAAAAAGCCTATGCTTTTGATAAGATGTTTGCTGTAATTATTATTATATCTATATTGAGTTTGGTTTTAATTGTATTGGTAGATTTATTGCGAAGAATGATATTGAGGTGGGAATATATTGAAAAAGAATAGATTAATTTTTATATTATTAGCTTTTGTACTGATTTTAAGTAGCTGTGGAAATAAAGAACAAACTGGAGAAAAATCTGACGAGCTAAAGGAAATAACTTTTGTTTTAGATTGGACTCCAAACACAAATCACACTGGAATATATGTAGCTATTGAAAAGGGTTACTATGAAGAAGCAGGATTAACAGTTAATGTAGTACAACCGGCAGAAGGAAGTGCGGAATCTTTAGTAGGTACTGGATATGGACAATTTGGGATTAGTTTTCAAGATTAT
>JAAYEN010000266.1 GCA_012728775.1 Tissierellia bacterium | reverse complement strand
TCTTTTTATTATTTTGCTTCATCTCATAACTTTCTTAAGAATTTTACACATACTTTTACATTTGTGTAAATAATTGGGTGAGAAAGAAAAAATGAAATGAAGCTATCAAAAATATTTTCTATTATTAGTGGAGGATCTCACCCTTAACCGTACTATCTTTCTGTAAATGTACCATCTGGATGATACAATAAATATGCCTCTTCATATAATTTCTTTTCAGTTTCTCCTACTGAACTTCCTTCTAATGCCAAATATCCATATCCATCGGTCATTTCAAATTTCAACAAACCATCTATATACTCATAGGCTTCTTCGTCTGGCGTGCCCTTGTCCATAACTAGTTTGTCTCCTTCATCCACCCAAACTCCTTCGATTGGATCAACGGGATCAAAAATGTAATCACCATCTTCTTCAAATACTATTTTTATTACATCATCATATCCTCTTTCAAATGCCATGGTTCCATCTTCATCTATATATGCAATAGTAATCCAAGTTCCTATAAACTTACTAGGTTCTGCTGGTTCTGGTTCTTCTTTTGGTTTAGAATCCCCACCACCACAAGCTGTTAATAATACTAATGTAATCACTAAAATTATTATTAAAAATTTTTTCATTATATAAACCTCTCTTAGCCTTTCGCAGGAATAAATGGTATCATAAGTTTCGCAAGATTTTCTATGGTCATGGTTTGGAGATAAACTTTTCCAGGTCCTGTTACATAAGTATCGAATAATCCTTCTCCTCCAAGAAGTACATTTTTCATACCTTTTACCATTTCCACTTCCATATTTACGGTTTCTTCCATAGCTGCTAATACTCCAGTATCCAGTACCATTCTCTCTCCAGGTTGTAAATCATACTCTACACAGTATCCATCTATTTCTAAAAATATTATTCCTGGACCTGTAATCTTTTGCATAATAAAACCTTCGCCTCCTGCCAATCCCGCTCCTAATTTTTTTTGGACATGAGCTGACATTTGCACTCCGTAAGTTCCGCACATAAATGATTTTCTTTGGGCTATTATACTTCTACCTTCTCCCAATTCAACTGCTAAAATTTTTCCAGGAAAACTAGATGCAAATGCAATCTCCGCTGGTTCTTGTGCAGTATATTTACTTAAGAATAAGCTTTCTCCTGAAAACATTCTACCTAGAGCTTTTTTTGCTCCTCCTTCTGATGTAGATTCTGTAAGGATATTTCCTCTAGCCCAGGTTCTTCCCCCTGCTTCACTTATTATAGACTCGCCTGGTTCTAAATAAATTCTTACTACCGGCAAAGCGCCGCCTTCGATTGAATATTTCATAGCTTCCTCCTATAAATTAGTATTAATTTTATAAACTATTACTTCCTTTGAAGATTTATCTTCTCTTTCTTCTGTTCCTACTAAATAATTATTTCCATCTACACCTTTAAAAAATTTTGCCATCCAAGGATAACTCGTTCCTAATATATCTTTATCATCAATTTCTCCCAAAAAGTTACCTGACTTATCCCATAGATAGAATGCTCTCAAATTGGCATCTGCTGCGAAGTAAGTATCACTTCCTTCTATAACACCAGAGATAGAACCTAAGTTTTTATCCTCTTTGTTTCTAAGAACTTTATCTAAAGTTCCATCCATATTATAAATTCCTAAAACGTACCCACTATCATCTGCCATATTTCCAGGAATTGCAATTTTTTCTTCTAGTATAAATAAATTAGCCGCCATTTTTTGAACTGGACTACCATCTTCTCCTATAAATGCTATAGCTTCCGTAGTAACAGTTCCATCTTCATTAATAGTAACTCTATTAATATCGTCAATGGTAAAATGGTGTTCTATGCCCCAAGTTCCGCTAGGATGTAAGGTGAGCCTATTTGTAGTTCCTAATTCAGTTACAGATAACTCTGTTCCTTCTAAGATAAAACTATCTGAATAAGATTCTGTTATATAGGTTTTTCCATTTGGCGATGTAGCAATTCCTTTGTATTGGTCGGGAAAAATTTCAGTTTTTACTAATTTCATACCGTCATTCATATCATAGATATATAGCTCATCGTATTTAATCAGGTAAAAATAGTTTCCATTTTGTTCTCCATAAACGTTAAAGGTTTCGTATGTGGGAATTATTGGATTTAATTTTAAATATTCTGCACTAAATTTATAATCTCCAATACTTACTTCCCCAGTAGTCGGGGATAGGTCTTCACCTTCGTGAGCATATGGCGGATCCACGTGTCCCACATCCTCAGTTAGCAAAGTGAAACTTTCTAGCATAGTTTCTCCCTCTGTAGATAATGTGTCTCCTGTTAATATTATTTCTATATTTGTGTTTTTAGGCACATTTCTAGCTAAAGCTTTTAAATCGCTGTAATATGGAAATATTATCCCATAATCTTCACCTATGTAAATTCCCCCTTCAACATTTTTGTCTAAAAAATCGATTTGACTCCATCTTTGCTCTTCAAGAGCAATTCTAATGTCGTTAGGGTATCCATTGTTATTAATACTTACTTTGGCTATTTCTTCTCCCGTTCCATCATTAAATACTATAGTTTTGTCGTCATCTGACGATTTGTCTTCATCTTCTTCCCAATCTTTTGGGATTATTGCTTTCCAAAATGCTGTTTCATAATAATCCTCTGTCGCAAGTTCTTCTTTGCCCTCTTCAGATTCCACTTCTTTCTCAATTTCTCCTTTTTCTATTGCTACTTCAACTTCTTCTTTTTCTGGAGATTCTGATTCTTTATTTCCACAGGCTGTTGTCAGTAACAATAAAATGCTTAAAAGTACAAATAAATACTTTTTCATAATACTCCTCCATCAATTTGCAGATTCTGGTTTAAATGGTTGGTCGTCCCAACTCTCTCCTACTTTTCTAAAATAGAATGATAAGTGGTATCCTGAATTTTCTTCTTCATAATCCTCATAATCATATTGAATATATAGGGTGGTTGGATCGTCATATTTCGCATACAATAAACCATTTTCTTCTGGATACAGCCAGTGATCTACTATCCACGCATCTTCTTCTCCAATATCTCCAGTGAAATGATCATCTTTAAATTCAATATATGCTGATATAACAGGATGTTCCAAATCATCTTTAAAGTATGCTTCAAAATAATATTTTCCTGTATTATCTGTGTTTATTTCTGCTACTAAATCATATTGCCCCATTTCATAATCTTCGTACTTGGATCCGTAATGACCCATTTCTACAACTACTCCTTCCCAATCACCTATAAGATCTTCTTGGGTATCTATTTTACTTTCCGGCTTATTTACTAGCTCCTCAGTTACTGGTTTTT
>JAAYEN010000190.1 GCA_012728775.1 Tissierellia bacterium | reverse complement strand
GAACGCCTTCCAATTAAATTAGTGAGCCAATTTAAAACTGAAATCGCTAGGGTAAGAAAAGTTCCAAAGGGAACAGGAGTAAGTTACAATTCTAAATATGTAACTGAAGAAGACGACCAAGTTATTGCAACTCTACCAGTAGGATATTCTGACGGTTACAAAAGAGCTCTTACAGGTAAAGCTGAAGTTTTAGTAAATGGAAAACGTGCGAAAATCGTAGGTTCCATTTGCATGGACCAAATGATGATAGATGTAACAGGTATAGATTGTAAAGCTGGAGATGAAGTAATTTTATTTGGACACGTAGAAAACGCTCCAACAACTGCTGAACTTGCAGCGATATTAAATACAGGAAATATAGATATCCATACCACAGTAGCCAGAAGAGTCCCAAGAGTTTATCTAAAAGACGGCAAAGCCGTAGCTATGACTGACTATTTAATGGATGTAGCGGATAAATAAAATAATAAACCTGCAATTAGTTTTTAATTGCAGGTTTTTAGTATTATTCGTTGTAAATAAAAATCTACTTCATATTTATTACTATACCATCTTTATATTCCACTTCCCAGCCGTGGAGGTTTACGATTCTTTTTACATTAGCAAGGCCCATTCCCCTTAGCTTATCACCGGTTCTGCTTTTATCCCCAGTAATCATGGGCTCAAAGACTATTTCTTGGATTTCTTTTGGAATACCAATACCATCATCTTTAAAGGTTAAAGTCTTTTTGATTTTGTCAAAACTTATAGAAATGTTGACATTTTTTTCGTTATGCAAAACGCTATTTTCCAAGATATTTTGCAAAACTCTTTCTATTAATTTAACATCATGTTTAATAAAAAATTCTTCGTCTTCCTGGAAATCCAAATCTATATTAGCGCCTCTGTCTAGATACCAGGTGTAATTTTCTCCTGCATATCTGCGAATAGTCTCTAATAAATTTAAATTATTAGGATTGTAGAATCCTTTATCAGAAAGAGTGGTTAAATTTAACATATCTTCTACTCGCTCTTTTAAAATTTGCCCATTTCTATAAATTCCCGTATGGTAATTATCTATTTCTCCTTCGTCTACTAAATTGTCCTTTAAGGCGGAAGAATAGGCGATTACAGCTGCTAGGGGAGTTTTTATGTCGTGGGCAAGTCCTCGAAATAATAAATCCTTCCTCTCTTCTTCTTTAGTTTGCATTAGCTTTAATTCCTTTGCTAGTCTGTTATTGAGCATTCTTATAACTAGATAAATTAAAAAAATGTAAAACCCAAGGAGTAGCAATAATGCATAGGGCAGAAGTTCAATATTCTTTCCAGGAAAGTTATTTAAATTCAAAGTAGGCTCCAGTGATAAGATGCTTTTTGGATAAGATAATAGGAGTTTATTTCCATCTGTGGTATCGTAAACTAGGGTAGAATGTTTAGAATTTCTGAGGTTAAATAGATTTAAAACTTCATTTATAGAGTAATTATTCTTTTCATTTTTGAAATTAAAGCTTTTTATCACATCTCCCTCATTATCCAATATAATTCCTAAACCCTTGGCTTCTTCAATATGTTCCCAGTTTATTTCTTCTACATTTACTACATTAGATATGGGCATGTATTCAGATATGCCTCTTCCTGCTGGTAAAAAAAACATAATGCCTGCTAGAATTATAACAGATAAAAGGGTCACAAAAATAAATGAAGCCATAAATATTATTACATTTTTTAAAATTCCCCTTTGATTATTCATCTTAATCCCTCTTCATCATATATCCAATTCCTCTAATGGTAATTATTTTAGTAGGATTTTTTGGATTTTCTTCAATTTTTTCCCTCAGATTGCTTATATGAACCATTATGGTATTATCGTCGTTAAAATATTCTTCTTCCCACAAAAATTCGTAAATTTCTTGCTTAGTAAATACTTTCCCAGGACGTTTCATAAATAAGGTTAGTAGATTGTATTCCTTTGCTCGCAAATCTAAAATTTTTTCATCTAAATAAACTAGGCGATTTTCCACATCCCACTTTAGATTTTCTACTATAATTTCTTTTTCCATATCGGGTTTAGTTCTCCGAAGTACAGCCATAACTCGGGCTAGAACTTCTCCAGGATCGAAGGGTTTGGAGATGTAATCGTCTGCTCCTAAGTGAAGACCCATGATTTTATCTTGGACTTCTGATTTAGCCGATAGAAATATTACGGGGAAATTTCTATTTTTTCCTAATTTTCGAATTAGTTCAAAACCATCCATTCGTGGCATCATAATATCTAAAATCATCAATGAAATGGAATTATCCTTTAATTTCTCCATGGCATCTATTCCGTCACAAGCTTCAATCACTTCGTAACCAGCATTTCGAAGATACAAAGCCAAAACTTCCCGAAGATCCAAAGAATCATCTACAACCATTATTAT
>JAAYEN010000085.1 GCA_012728775.1 Tissierellia bacterium | reverse complement strand
CATCCTTTAAAGAAAACTGTAGTTCTTATTCCCGGCCCATCATGGAGGGAATATTTTTGTATATTAAATATTGTCGCTAGATTTCCTTTCATTTTTCACCCCTTCGTTAAACGTTTGCCTAAGTTTTAAAATAATTAGAATACTAAAGGTATTCTTTTACTTAAAATATTATCGCTTTTTCATTTTTTTTGAACCCGTATTTCATATTTATGAAACTATACACATATTATATCATTCTCGTTGTTACTGTCAATCACTATGTAAATTCGCCTTTCCTTTCCTTCATAGTGTAAGTTTATTTTACCAGGATAGCGTTTTCCCAACTATTTTAATTTACAAAAGTAAATATATCCCAATTACTTTTTACTTAACTTCAGATGCTTTCTAATTGACACTATAAAATCTTTTTGTTATTATCACTTTAGATTAGATATTGTGATTGAAAAAGAAATGGAGATACCATGGATAATAATGTGGGAGCTAAGTTAAAAAATCTTAGAACCATTAATAAATTGACGTTAAAAGAATTAAGTAAAAAAACAGGGTTATCTGTTGGATTATTATCCCAGGTAGAAAGAGGCATATCCTCCATTGCCATAGACTCTTTGGCGAAGGTAGTAAGTGTTTATAATATGGATTTATCTGAGTTTTTTGAAAAAAATGAACCAAAATTAGATAGCGATCCAGTTATTAGGAGTTTCGATTTAAGTGCTAATCAGATAAGCCCTTATATTATCCAATTTGTTTTAAGTGATAAAGTAAAAGAATTCGATATGCTCCCTAGGCTCTTTCAATTACAGCCATTAACTAGTTTGAATAGAACCGATGTTGAATTATATAACCATTTCGGTGAAGAATTTGTATATGTTCTTGAAGGAGTAGTTACTGTTATTGTAGATAAAAATCGTTATATTTTGTATCCAGGAGACAGCATCCAAATTCATTCAGATGTAGATCATAATTGGGTAAATAATACCAATAAAGTTGCCAAGATTTTGACTGTAAATTTACCTAATCCTTTTAAAGATGGTGAAAAAATCACTATAATTACTTCATGAAAATGAAATAGAATAAATTAAAACCCATCCTTTTTGAAATTTAATTCAAAGGATGGGCTATTATTTATTTTCTTATCTAATAAATTCTTCTTTTACTACTCGTGGACTTACCCATCTCATCATATTGTTGATGGCTCCTGCTTTATCATTAGTTCCTGAAAGTCTAGCGCCGCCGAATGGTTGTTGTCCTACTACTGCTCCAGTTGGTCTTACATTTACATAGAAGTTTCCAGCTGCATCTTCTAAAATATCATTAGCTAGATTAATTGCATAACGATCTTCTGCAAATATAGATCCTGTTAAGGCATATATAGATGTTTCATTAGCTAATCGAAGTACTTCTTCATATTTTTCATCTTCGTATAAGTAGATTGTCAATACTGGTCCAAAGATTTCTTCTTCCATAGTTTTAAAATGTGGATTTGTAGTTAGTATTATTGTCGGATCGATAAAAAATCCTTTTTCATCACTATATTCTCCACCGTAAATAATTTCTGCATCATCGCTATTTTTTGCATAATCGATAAATTCAGTAATGCTTTTAAATGCTCCTTTGTCTATTACAGCACCCATGAAAGTGTCGAATTCAGAAACTGATCCTACTTTAACTTTTTTCATGTCTTCGAATAATACTTCCTTCACTTCTTCCCAAATACTTGTAGGAATATATGCTCTAGATGCTGCAGAACATTTTTGGCCTTGATATTCAAAAGCTCCATCTCTTAAGCCCCTTGCTAATAATTTAATATCAGCAGTTTTATGTGCTATAACAAAGTTTTTGCCACCAGTTTCTCCAACTAATCTTGGGAAAGTTTTATATTTTTCTATATTTTCTCCCACTTGTTTAAACATATTTTGGAATGAACTTGTAGAGCCTGTAAAATGAATGCCTGCAAAATTAGGATTAGAAATTATTACATCTCCAATTTCTCTACTTCTACCTGGAATAAAGTTAATAACTCCTGCAGGAAGTCCTGCTGCTTCTAGCATTTGATAAACTACATAGTTTGAATATACTGCTGAGCTAGATGGTTTCCAAAGTGCTACATTTCCTGCCATTGCTGGTGCAGATGGTAAATTTGCACAAATAGATGTAAAGTTAAATGGAGATACTGCAAAGATAAATCCTTCTAATGGTCTAAAACTTTGTCTATTCCAAGTAGTATCTGTGCTAATTGGTTGATCTGAATAAATCTTGCATAGTAAACTAGCATTGCTTTTGAAAAAGTCTACTAATTCTGCTGCTGCATCTATTTCTGCTTGTTTGTAAGTTTTGGATTGACTAATCATAGTAGATGCATTTAGTTTATCTCTCCAAGGACCTGCTGCAAGCGCTGCTGCTCTTAAGAAAATGCTTACTCTTTCATCCCAGTCTAGTTTCGCCCATTTTTTTCTAGCTTCTAAAGCTGAATCGATGGCTCTTTGGGCTTCTTCTTTTCCAGCTAAATGGAATTTTCCGATAACTTTTTTATTGTCGTGAGGAATTACTATATCTTGAGTATTTCCTGTATAAATTTTTTCTCCCCCAATAATTACCGGAATTTCTACAAAATCCTCTTCCATTCTGTTATACTCGTCCATTAGACTTTTGTATTCTGCAGAGTCTTGTGTATAAGTTACTACTTTTTCATTTTTAAAAGGTACAACCTTTGCCAATAAGTTCTTCAATTCTTCCTCCCGCTATTCTTCGTTATTTTGTACAAATCTTCCATCAAAAACATTATCTTCCGCTTGCATTACTAACATGGTATTAGTCTCTATAAGACCATCTATTTTCAATATTTTGTCATGGAATAATCTTAAGTATTCTGTAGAAGTTACAAGTAATTTTATTAAAATACAATTATCTCCTGTAATTCTAAAGACTTTTTCCACATAGATTCCTTCTTCTGACAAATTTATAATATCAGAAATGGTCTTATTGTAATCCAATGTGTGCACGTTAACTATTACAAAAGCATCGATATTAAATCCTAGTTTTCTAAAATCCACATCTGCTTTGTATCCTTCGATGACTCCACTACCTTCAAGTTTATTAATTCTTTGATGTATAGCTGGTCTCGAATAGTTAAATTCGTCTGCAAGAGCTTGGTGAGTTAGTCTTCCGTCCATAAGTAATCTGCTAACAATTTTTAAACTCGTTGAATCTAATTTCATCTCTCACCTCTGAAATAATAGTAACACACCGTAATTATTTGAGCAATATATCTGCTGATTTACTACTAATGTTAAGTAAATCTTCTGATATAGAATTAATTACCTTATTTGGAGTTACGATTAGTAAAGAAAAATGGGTAAGTAGGATTATTCATCTCTAGCTTACCCATTTATATTTCAAAATTATTAAGTGTTTATTTCCTCGTCAATTCTTTCTTCTTCTCCCATATCCTCCATTCCCCTTTCTCCAAAGTTGAAATTTGCAACAGCAGGTCCAAATTTCTTCAATGGTTCAGGAGCATCTTCTTTGTCAAAGTGAACTTCAATAAGAACTCCATGGGTAGCTTCCTTAGCTTTTTCCAATGCCTCTTGAAGTTCCCCTTGGGTTTTAACATTGAAAGTCAGCATTTTATTATTTTTTACAAAGTGATGAGGCAATTGATGATAATTCCACAAAGGAATATCGTTATATGAAGCTTCCATTCCTAAAATATATCTCTCTATTGTGTATCCGTCATTATTAATGACAAAAATAATGGGATTTAATTCTTCATAAAGAATTCTAGAAAGTTCTTGGGCAGTAACCTGAAAGGAACCATCTCCTATGAATAATATTTGTCTTCTTTTAGGATTTGCAAGGAGACTTCCAAATAAAGCAGGAAGTGTAAATCCTATTGCACCCCAAATCAATGAAGCAATGTATTTTGTGTTCTTGGGCATGATAACTTCACCAAGTGCTTGACTAGCCGTTCCTGTTTCTCCATAAATCAAGTCATTTTCTTTTAGAAATGGTTTAATTTGTTTCCAAAACTCTTTGTGATTTATTTTCTTTTCTTCATCAAAAATAAATTCTTCTTCTTGATTCATATTTAAATTTTTTCTTTCAGGCTTTTCTTCCACTCTTTCTAAAATCTCATTTAAAATATCTTTAATGTCGATGCCTTCATATATTTCATCTCCAACAAAGGTATAATCTTTATCCAATCTTACTAAATATTTCATTGGAAGATCGTCTGAATAGGTTCCTGAATTCCATTCTATAAATCTAGGAGAAACTGATAATAAAAAGTCAGCACTTTCTACCTTTTCTTTCACATATTCTTTTGAATCATTTCCTTTATATGTTCCTATAAAAAGAGGATGGTTTTCATCTAGAATCGCCTTACCAGTACTCATTTGTGCAAAAGGAGTTTGGGTTTTTTCTATAAATTCTAATATCTCTTCTGTAACTTCAAGTCTATCCACATCCATATCTACTAGCACTACGGGGCTATTGGATTTTTTATATAATTTCATTATTTCTTTAATTGCGTCATTTAAACTTTTTTTATCACTTACATGGGATTCAGGTAGTAATGGCTCTTCATCTACATCTATAAAATAGTAGGATATGTTAGATGGAAGTTGTATATTTACAGGTCTTTTATATCTAACTGCTGCTCTTAAAGCCCTATCTATTTCTTCTTTTGCATTTTGTTGTGTTATGAGAGTTTGTACAACAGTAAACTCTTTATAAGTGTTTGCTATATTGGAAAAATCTCCATCTGCCAAACTATGATGGACTTTGTAATTATGTCGTTTTGCAAAAAGTGGAGGAATTCCTGAAATAGAAATTACAGGAATATGTTCTGCCGCAGATCCTGCTATTCCTCCAATAGCTCCTAAATCTCCAACTCCATAGGTCACACAAAGGGCTGAAATTCCGTGTTCCCTAGAATATCCATCAGCTGCATAAGCAGCATTAAGCTCATTGGATGCTCCTACAAAGTTTATGCCTTCTGAAGCTTCAATTTGTTCTAAAAACTGCAAATTAAAATCTCCGGGAACTCCAATAATATGTCTAATTCCCAGTTCCTTTATTCGTTTAATTAAATAATCTCCTATTGTAATCTTCATAATATTCCCCTCTTATTAATTTTGTTATAATTATTTTCTACCCATAAATATGTTTATTATCTATTTAAAATTAATTAAAAAACCTGCCCTTTAGAATTCCTAATAGGCAGGTGATTATTAAAATTATTTTCTTTCGTTAATATATTCTTGTTGTAGTTCTTGATATCCTTTTATTATTTTTTTTATCAGTTCACTATTTTGAGAATTTAACTCAATAGTTTCTATAGATTTAATTGGCAAAACTCCCACAGTTGTTCCTGAAATAAATGCCCCATCCACTTCTAACAAATCTATATCTCTAATAACTCTCTTTTCCAGTTCAATGTTATTTTTTTCAAATATTTTTTCCAATCTAGTTCTCGTTATTCCTTTAAGTACCCTATCGTCTGGAGCTGTGATTACTTTGTCTTTAGAAGTAAAATAAAGATTAGTCTTACTTCCTTCTAAAAGTTCTCCTTCTTCATTTCGTAATAAAGCTTCATAAGCCTTCGTTTGAATTAAGTATTTAGCCACTTCTGCCTTAAAATTAGTGTAAAAAATCTTAGCATTTGGATTAGCTCTTTCATAATCAAAGATAGCAACTTCTATTCCCTCGTCTATTAACTGCTGACTTGGACCTTGGTCCCAGTATTGGTAAACTAAATGAATTTCATCAGATATTACTAATTTAACATATCCTTCCGTCAACTCATTGGCAGAAATTACGTGATAAAAATCTTCTTTAATTTCTTCTAAACTTCTTCCAAGTTCTAAATCTAAAAGCTCGGCAGTATGAACTAATCTATTCATATGCTCTTCAAAAAATACTGGTATGCCTTGAATAACCGTTATCACTTCATATAAAGGATTAGTTGTTATCTCTTCAAAGTATTCATTTAAACCTACTTCTTCAATTTCTCCGTTGAAAATGAGGTATTTTCCCACAGCTTCATTTATCATAATATTCTCCTTATAATACAGGGGATAAAAGTCTTGATATGGACTCCATTCCCTTTTCTCCAATACTTCTTCTTAAGTATGTCTCCATAGTATAAATTTCACATTCTTCAATATCTTTTTCAAATTGCTGAGCTAAATTGTGATTTATTCCATAATCATAAATAAATGCATTTATTTCAAAATTTAAGGAAAAAGATCTTATGTCAAAATTTGCAGTTCCTACTGTGGAAATAAAATTATCCACTATCATAACCTTGGAATGCAAAAATCCATGTTCTTCATAATAATATACCTTTGCACCAAATTTTAACAGCTCACCTAAGTAACTTCTAGAAGCACTCTTTACGAAAGGATGGTCTGGTTTTTTTGGTACCATAATCCTTACGTCCACTCCAGAATAAGCTGCCATTCTCAAATCTTTTTGTAGCCCATCATCTGGAATAAAATATGGAGTTTGAATGTAAATTCTATTGGTAGCCATAGTTATCATTCTAGAAAAACCATCTCTAATTTGTTCTAGTTCGTGGTCAGGCCCACTAGTAACTATATTCATAGCCACAGTATGACTTTTATCTAATTCTCCACAGAAAGTCTGATATCTGCCCATTCCATTTCCATTTGCGAATTTAAAGTCCAAGTAAAAACGATCCGTCAAATCATTTACTGCTTCTCCACTGATTTTTAAATGAGTATCCCTCCAAAACCCAAATCTGTTGGATTTGTTGATATATTCATCTCCAATGTTAAAGCCACCTAAATATCCCACTTTAGAATCAATTACGATAATTTTTCTGTGATTTCTAAAGTTAATTCTTATGTTAAAGATTCCTAATTTTGTCGGGAAGAATACAGCATATTCTACCCCTGCTTCTTTTAAATCATTTATGTCGCTTTTTCGTAATGACCTACCACCCATTCCATCTACGAGAAGTCTAACTTCTACCCCTTCTTGGGCTTTTTTTATTAACACCTTTTTTATTTCGTCAAAAAACTTTCCACTTTTAACTATATAAAATTGGATATAAATTGAGTTAGTAGCTTTTTTAAGTTCTTCTATAATATCATCTTGTAAAGTTGGTCCATCATAGAATGTATCTACTTTATTATGCTCTGTATACTTTGAAAAACTATTGTTAGATAATAATTTTATTAAACTTTCGTAGTCATAGGCTTTAACATCATGATATTGATATTTTCCTTTGTTTATTAAATTAATTCTATCGATGGATTGGGCATTTATTAATGCAGAATCCCTATCCTTGTCTGCAAACATTCTAGACTTGGATAAATCCACACCTAGTAATAAATAAAAGAAAAATCCAAATAATGGTAAAGCTAAAATAACCATTACCCAAAGCAATGTGGATGTTGGTTTTTTTCTTTCTACAAATATAACAAATAGAGCTAAAAGTAAATCTATCCAGAATAATACCCCAGATGCTTGGAGATACATATTCCAAAATTGTGACATATTATCTACCTCTTATGAGATTTTTTCCTAAGTCCTGTATCTAAAATTTTCTTTCTAATTCTCATGCTATTTGGCGTAATTTCAATTAGTTCATCATCTTCTATAAACTCTAAAGCATTTTCCAAACTCATAATCCTCGGCGGAGATAATCGCAAAGCGTCATCTGAGCCTGAAGCTCTAACATTAGATTGCTTTTTCTTTCTTGTTACACTAACTTCTATATCTATTCCTTTAGGACTAGATCCCACTACCATTCCTTCGTATACTTTTGCACCTGGAGAAATAAATAATTCTCCACGACTTTGGGCATTGTGAAGTCCATAAGCAGTAGCTTCTCCTTGGTCAAAAGAAGTAATAGAAGCCGACTGTCTAGTTGGGATTTCTCCTTTAAATGGACTATAACCATGGAATATAGTATTCAATACTCCCGTTCCCTTTGTGTCCGTTAAAAATTCCTGTCTATATCCTATTAATCCTCTAGCAGGAATTAAAAACTCAGCTCTAGAAGAACCAGCTGTAATTTCTTCAAGGGAAATCATTTCTCCTTTACGTTGGCCTAATTTTTCAATTACACTTCCAATGTATTCAGAGTTTACGTCTATTGTAGCTATTTCCATAGGCTCTAATTTTTTGCCATCTTCTTCTTTAAAAAGTACTTCTGGTTTAGAAACTTGAAATTCATATCCTTCCCTTCTCATATTTTCAATTAGAATACTTAAGTGAAGTTCCCCTCTACCAGATACTTTAAAAGTATCTCCGTATTCAGTATCTTCCACACGAAGACCCACATCAGATTGTAATTCCCTTTGTAATCTAGCTTTTATCTCTCTAGAAGTTAAAAACTTACCTTCTTGTCCTGCAAAAGGCGAATTATTTACGCTAAAGTTCATAGCTATTGTTGGCTCAGATATTTTCACAAAATCCAAAGCTTCTGGATTATTAGGATCTACTAATGTATCTCCAATATTAATATCTTCAATTCCTGCTATTGCAACAATTGAGCCTGCAAAAGATTCTTTAACTTCTATTCTATCCAAACCTTCAAACTCAAATAATTGAACAACTCGAATTTTTTTCTTTTGATCTGGTTCTTGTGCATTTATCTTTAATAAATCGTCCCCAACTTTTATAGTTCCTCGCTCAATTTTTCCTACTCCGATTTTACCTACATAATCATTATAATCTATTGTAGAAATTAATACTTGAAGTGGCTCATCTTTTTCACCCGATGGTCCAGGAATATTTTCAATTATGGTTTCAAAAAGCGCTTCCATATCTCCAGAGCGAACTTCAGGATCTAAACTGGCATATCCAGATTTTGCCGAAGCGTAAACTATGGGTGACTCTAAGGCAGAATCATCTGCTCCTAACTCTATAAACAAATCCAAAACTTCATCTATAACTGCATCAGGTCTAGCATCAGGTCTATCTATTTTATTTACTGTAACCACCACAGGTAAATCCAATTCAAAGGCCTTTTTCAAAACGAATTTTGTTTGAGGCATAGGTCCTTCAAAAGCATCTACTAAAAGTACAACTCCATTTACCATCTTTAAAACACGTTCTACCTCTCCTCCGAAGTCTGCGTGTCCTGGTGTGTCTATAATATTAATTTTAATTCCATTATGATTTACTGCTGTATTTTTAGAAAGTATCGTAATTCCTCTTTCTTTTTCAATATCATCAGAATCCATAACCCTATCTTGTACTGCTTGATTTTTATGAAAAATCCCTGACTGTCTAAGCAGGGAATCTACCAATGTCGTTTTACCATGGTCTACATGGGCAATTATTGCTATATTTCTTATATCGTTTCTAATAATAAAAATCATCTCCCGTTTGATATTATAACACATAGATGGATGCTTTGAATATACATTCTTGCATAAGAAAAAGTAGATTCTCACCTACTTTTTAAAAATTAGTAATATTAATTGAAATAATAAAATTTTTCCCCCAAATAACTTAAAAATTTAATCTACTTTACCCTATCTCCAAAATATGCTGAACTCAAAATCATAATTGAACCTACAATAATAGGAAGAGTTAAAGTTTCCTTTAGAATAATTGCAGATAAAAAAACTGCAACCACTGGGTCAATATAACCCAGTAAAGCTATAGTTTGGGCGGGCAATCGCTCTAGGGCACTGAAATAAAGAGAATATGCTATTCCCGTATGAACAGATCCAACAATTAAAAGCATTAAAATAATCATAGGAGTGAATTCTAAAGTTGTGACATCTTCTGTCATAAAAATATATGGCATCACGATTAAAGTAGCAAATAATAGCTGAATAATAGTCTTTTCATAAGGTTCGATATTGGTTTTAATAAATTTATTCAAAATAATTACAGTTGCGTATAATAACGCAGCGATCAATCCAAAAGCAATACCTTTTGTTCCTTCAAGGCCGGTTTTTAATATACCAGACACCAAAACCATTCCTAAAATAGCAATAAAAGCAAAAAACAACTTCTTCAACGAAAGTTTTTCTCCCAAAACAAAAGGCGATGCTAATATCACAAAAGTAGGTTGCATATAAAGAGCCATAGTAGCAACTGCCACGGTTGTAAATCTATAAGCCTCAAAAAGAAAAACCCAATTTATACCAATCAAAGTTCCTGAAAGTGCTAAGATTTTAAAATTTTCTTTCATTCCCTTTTTATCCATAGGTCTTTTTTGAAGTAAAACCATTACTAATAAAAATAAAGTTCCTATTAAACCCCTAGCAAAAGATATTACACTAGATGGAAAAGGAATAAAATTTCGAAATATTCCAATAGAACCAAAAATAACTAAAGCAGTTACTATATTGATATAATCTTTTTTCACCTTGACCTCCCCAATCAATAATGAATTATATTATAACATACAAAGGCATGATAATAATTCTTTAGGGTTATTATTTTCGCAAGCATTCAAAATATTTTGTTGTAATATTTTGAATCTTATATAAAAATTTCTAGCTTCTCAATTTTCTTTTCCATTTCTTCTCTACTTTTATAATTTTTTTATTTTTAATAATCTCCTTCTACTAATAATGTTTCAACAACTTTATATCCCCTCATTTTCGCCACTGCAATTACTGATTCTAAAACATATTCATTAAGCTCTGCCAACGTTGTGAAATCTGTATAAAGATTTTCTATTAGATATTGTGCTTTCAATTTCTTAGTAGTAACATTATTATTATTTACTTTCATATCTGTTGTTAGAATAACTCTTGATGTATCATCAAATCCTGTCTCTATAATTAACTTACATGGCTTTAGCTCTTCATCTGGTAAAATGCCTAGTTTATTAATTCCTTTAATATTTTTACGTAAATCCTTAACCTTATCTTTGATTTCCTTTAAAGACAATGACTTGAATTGTTTTTTATACATTCTCACCAGTGGTTTATAGAGTGATTCCCTTGCCATATCAGCCACTTTATCAAAACCGCCAGCACTAAACCCTTTAAACACTCCATTTTCCTCGGCTCTTTTTGTTATTTCTGTACCAAGATTAGCAAATATCAGCCACGCCTCATAGTTATCCTCGTATTCGTCTAAAAATTCCAATGCTTTTTCATACATAACATCTGTTTGTGCTTGAATATAATCCTCTGTCAGCTTTTCTCTTCTCTCTAATGCCTTTTCCTCTAGTCTTGCAATTAAATCATTGTAATTATTCATTTTCTTTCTCCTTTTTAATCCTCTTATTATATGAGCACAGAATTCTAAAAAATGGTGACTTTTTTAAAAAATATTTTAAAT
>JAAYEN010000088.1 GCA_012728775.1 Tissierellia bacterium | reverse complement strand
TTAAAAGTTGTGGTATTTGACAACTTTACAATTTTCTAATATAATATTATAAATAAAATTAAACTCATTCTTATTTTAGAGTAAAAGAGGTGAAAATAGTGTACAAAAATTACGGGTTATTTTTAGAAGAGCATGGAATTCGTGCATCTTCCCAGAGAATACTAATGCTAGAATATTTAATGCAAAATAACGTACACCCCACTGCCGACAAGATTTACGTAGATTTATCAAAAAAACTACCCACAATCTCAAAAGCAACAGTTTATAATAATTTGAAATTATTCTTGAATAAAGACATAATAAAAGAAGTAAATATAGACAATAACGAAGTCCACTACGATATGATGATGGATAATCACGCACACTTTATATGCAATAAATGCAATAAAATAGAAGACTTAGACATTAAAGCAGTGGATATAGACACAAGTATCTTAGAAGGCTACGACATCACTAGCCAAGACATATTCCTAAAGGGAACATGTAGCGAATGTTTAAGAAAAGAAAAAAATTAAAAATGAAATTTATAAAGTAAAATCCACGACGAATCCACTCAACGTGGATTTTTTTAATTGTCCTTTCTCTGCATCCGACCGAAAAGGGTGGCTAGAGACTTTCCAAAAGGTCTCCATATCATTCTTTTTCGAGTACCCTCGGGCCGGCGGGCCATATACGCTCGAAAAAGAATGATATTCCGACCTTAAAAAATTGTCCTTATTTCTAAAGCCGACCGAAAAGTTGCTTTATAAATTTATAAAGCAACTTTTCTATCTTAACAATATGTAATTACCTTAGGATTTTGTAATTTGCTATGTTTTAATTGATTAATCCACTCTGAATACTAGCTTTTTATTTATTAGTATAGTAAAATATATTTATAAATTGAATGATTATAAATTAGTAATGAATATAATAAATTATTATGAAAAGAAATAGAACAATTAATTATAAAGTAATTATATTATTAATAATAGTATTCGCCTTTGCATTTTCCTTGCAACGGCTTATTTTAATTTTTCTAAATAATGCTAGAGAAAAAGATGCATACGATACTGTTCAATCTCTAGTTTCAGAAGATCCACAAATTGAAACAATTACAATAGAAGAAACAGGAGATGTCATTATGGATAAATATAAAAAACTTTATTTCGAAAATCCTGATATTTATGGTTGGATAAAACTAAATGGTACAGAAATGAATTACCCTGTAATGTACACTCCAGCCGAACCGGAATATTATCTTCGTAGAAGTTTTTACAAAGAAGAAGCCCTTAACGGAGTCCCTTTTATAGGACCGAACCACGATGAAAGTGGAAAGAACACCATAATCTATGGACACAATATGACCAACGGGACTATGTTTTCCCCACTTTTTAAATATAAAGATAAGGATTTCTGGAATGAAAATAAAATAATTAATTATGACACATTGTACGAAACTGGAGAATACGAAGTTTTTGCTATCTGCAATACAGATGTGAGAGATGCAGAAAATAAGTTTTCTTATAATGAATTCACAGATTTATCTGATAATGATAGATTTATTGAACTTATGAATTTAATAGACGAACGAAAGCTCTACGATACAGGAGTAAATGTCACTTCGGAAGACGAGTTGTTGACACTTTCCACATGTAGCTATCATACCTTAGACGGCAGATATGTAGTATTTGCCAAGAAAATAAATAATTAATTAAAGGAGCAAAAAATGATTTATTTAAAAACCAATTACAAGAGAATATTACCGGCACTCTTATTAGTCTTAATACTACTTATACCAACGTTTATACAAAATGAAAATGTTATAGCTGCCACCCTTGAAGGTCCAGCATATGCTACCCACCCAGTTAAATTAGATCAGACAATTGATGATTCTAGTCCAAATCCTGGCTTTACCGATGAATTGTTTTTGGGAAGAATTTTTATTGATGGTGTAAGTCTTCAAGGAGCACCTACCCAAGGAGCCTACATAGAAATTACTATCGACCCGACATATGTAGATGTTTTTAACGTTCCAAAGGCAGATTTAATTAAGAACTCTTCCCTTTCAAAAGAAGTTGATAAATGGGTTTATAGAGTTAATTTAGTTGATTTATTTTCTTCAACAAAAGGAAGTTTTCCCTATGAATTAAGTATGAAAAATAGAATAACTCCAGAGAACTATGAATTAATGCCCTTGATAGAATTGAAGACCGCTGAAGGAGAGCTTATCGCTTCCAATTAAGATGTTTCTTTTAAAACTAAGATTCAAAACCCTCAACTTAGAAAATATATAGGAACTAATACTAATAACACTTACTCAGCTGATGGAGTAGTAGTATATGGAGGAAATACAAATAGCGAAACAGTCGAAGGACATGCACCCTATACATTTATTCAAGAACCTGCAGATGTAAAATTCTTATATTCATTATCTACAGATTATTTACCTTCAAATACTAATATTAAAATAGATGGATTAAATGTATGGCAACAATATGGAACAGGATTAGCAAGAACCAGAATGCTAGAAGCCATTTTAATCACTGACACATTACCAACCTACACAGACAAAGATGGTGTTATCAGAACAGCTACTTTTGATGAAGGAAAAAATCCTGGATGGATTTTAAGTGAAGATGGAAAATCAGTTTTCTATAGAGTGGAGTGGGATGAAAATGACCCTAACGCTGTAAAAGGAGCATCATATAATTTAACTTACAACCCAGTAACATTAGTCCTTTCTTTTCCAGATGCAAAAACTACAGTGACCCAAGGAAGAAAAATGGGAATAACTGATAGTATTATTAATGAAGCTAGTGCTACTTTATATCCTCTAAACCCAGGAGTAGATGAGCCTATTCATACAGTAGGAGGAACTGATGATTCTGAATCTGACACTCTTTCCTTTAGGCTAGACGGAGAAGCAGTAAAAAATGGAATCTTACTTAAAAACAGCAATGATGGTTTTAGAATAATTTTGGATCCAGGTTCTATGCACCTTAGAACTTCTAATTATTCATTGAATATTACTAATATAAATAGCGAGCCGATTAATAATATAGTTATAACTGACATACCACAAGATTCCAGATATTTTATAAAATATCTTACAGGAGGACCAAAAACTGAATATATTAAAGAAATAAATGGAATCAAACCAAATGGTGAAAGAGTTCCCATAGAATTTAACCAAAGTGCAAATAGTTTACCTTCCACACTGATAGATAGGGAAACTCAAAATAAAATTCTTGAAAATGCAGCATTATATGAAGCTGGCCAGTTAGAAAAATCAGAAACGGACGCACCTAGAACTTTTGATAAAGTCGAGATAGTGTTAAAGGATAATTATTATCTAAAACCCGGAGAATCTATCCATTACATGGTTTTCTTGGGTTTTACCGATCCATATAATTTGGCTTTTGATGATGTCAACGCAAATAACAACACTCTAAAAAATGAATCCCAAGCTACAGCAAATATTTTGGTGTCTGGGGAAACTTATGATATAAACACCACTAGTAGTTCTTCTGCTAAACTAGAAAATATTGTGCAAAAAGCTTCCATCGGAAAAAATATTAGAGATCAAAGTAGCACTGCCTTAGGGTCTACAGTTAGATGGAATATTAGCGTAAATTTAAACGGCTTAGCTAAAGCCACACCCTTTACAAATCCAGTAATAGTAGAACTTCTTCCCCAAGGTCTAGATTTTAAAAGCGTATATATTAACGAAGTTTTCTTTAGAGAAACAGCAAAAATTACTCCAGTAGATAACTATCAAAATAGTGGTCGCCAAGCTATAGTTATAGAATTACGAGATTTCCGCGTGAGAGATTTACCAAGTTCCGGATTTAGCGCTGTT
>JAAYEN010000295.1 GCA_012728775.1 Tissierellia bacterium | reverse complement strand
CATTAAAATAACCTCCTAGATAAACTAGAAGGTTATTTGCATATCATTTATCTTCTTCCAAAGAAAATTCGTTTCATTTCTTCGATGAAGTCTCTAAATATATAAATATAGTCAATGATATTGTCTTTATTTGTACTTATAAATCTAGATGCGTCTAAAAGGTTATCTGTTAGAGCGTTAACTGAATGTACTGCATTATCAGCAGTGTACTCTACTTGTGCTACCATATTAGTAGCCATTGTGCTTACTCTATTTACATCATCCATAGTTCTATTTACTGATGCTACTATTCCTGTGACATCATCTTTAGATTTAATTACTACTTCGTTTAAATCGTCCACTAGCATGGAAGTCTTCATAGAAATCTCATTTACATTGTTGACTAATAGCGGAATTTCGTCAATTACAGTATCAATTTCTGTTCTCTTTTTCTCTATTAATTCATTTGCTGTTTTTACAAGTTTTAGTGCATTTTGTAAAAATAGTGCAAAGAATACAAGTACAACCAAACCTGCAAGAGCTAGAATTGTTACTAATAAATCCATAACGGAAATAGAAATCATTTAATCAGCTCCTGTCTTATTTATCTTTTGATTTATCCTCTGGTATTTTACATTCTAAATCGCTTGGCTCGCAAACTAAATAATCTAAATCTGCTGGAGTTTTTGCATCTGCCATTTCTGGTGTTTCATTGATATCTCTACCGAATTTCAATACATCTTCTTTAACTTCTTCTGTTTTGTCGCCTAGATCATCTATAAGATCTTCAGTGGCTTCTTTAACTTCACCAGCTTTATCCTTCACATCTGATGCTAGTTTATGAGTTCTGTATTGTGCTTCTGCATAAATATCTTCTCCTGCTTCAGTAACATCAGATAGAACTTTTTCAGTTTTGTAAGCTATTTTGTCTACTGTATCTCTAGCAGTTTTTTTTGCTTCTAAGCCTCTAATGTAAACTTCATCTGCTAAATCTCTAGCGCCATGTTTTACATTTTCAGCCATTTCTTTTGTGCCTTCAACTAATTCTGCACGAGTTTCCTCGCCACTCTTAGGAGCAAATAAAATTCCCACAACTGCTCCAGCCATAGCTGCAAGTGATGCACTAATTACTAAATTTCCTACTTCTTCTCTAAATCTTCTTCTTCTTCTAGCTTCATATAAATCTCTTAACATATTAGCACCTCCGTGTTATTAACTAGTGTTTTTATACCCACGATTAATTTTATAAACCAAAAAAACTAATATTTAACATCCTTAAAGAAAAATTTTTATTTATTTTCTTCGCCTCCAACACCAAAATCTGTATTATTCCAAAGTATATCGTACTTATCATCATTTTCTAAATGACCATACTCTTCTTTAAACCATTTTATCAATTCTGGATCGGATTTTACAACGGTGGAATTATCTACAAATATATTTATACATACTCTTTCAAATACTTCAGATTTCCTAATATCTTCTCTAATCATCTCTTTAGTTTGTCCTAACATACCTACTAAAAGACATATTACATCGAAGTAATTTTTTACTTCATTTTCATCTTCAAATATTATTCCTTTTTTTAATACGGCATTTCTAAAGTATTCATCAAAGGTTTCTACTCCAGTTTTGAATTCAACATTTATGTCTTCGAAAAAATCTCTAATCTCATTAAGCCTTGTTCTGTAATTATAGTAGACTTCAAAAACTATTGTCTTTATATTTTTTTCTTCAACTTTCTTTTTTATATCTATGAGGGTTTGGGCTGGTAATTCAAAAACACTTCCTGAATTTATTACTTCTAGCTTTCCGAATTCTCCAGTGATTTTTTCTAGGATATTTTTATTTGTTTTTATCATTTCTTCCGAATCATGGGCATTGTCTTCAATATAATCACAAAATGTACATTTCCCCCAAGCACAAGGAAAACCCTTCAATAGAACTATTTCTCGTTTATCTTTTTCTTGAATTCTTCCATATCTTTCCATAATTCCTCCCTTTATATTAAAAAACCATCTTTAGATATTCTAATCTCCTAAAAATGGCGATAATTTATTTTTTTAATTTTTTTGCGATTGCTACAGCTAAAGCACCTGGTCCTATATGGGATGCTATGCTAAGTGTTAAGTCTTCTATTAATATTTCATCATTCCAATTTAATTTTTCAATAAGTTCTTCTTTGAGCATCATTGCTTCATCTAAAGCGTTAGTATGAGCTATATCCACATAATAGTTTTTAGGATTATCTTTTATGATTTCTTTTGTTTTATTGATAATCCAATCCTTTGCTTGTTTCATAGTACGCAAATTTTTTGCTGGTTCAATTTTTCCTGGTCCCAAAAATACAACTGGTTTAATTTTTAATAAGGATCCTATAGCAGTCAATGCAGAGGAGCCTCTACCACCTGTCTTAAGGTATTTAAGAGTTTCTAGTGCTACATATGCAGTCATAGAATCATTGTCTTTTTCCAATATATTTTTAATCTCTTCTGCGGATAGTCCATCGTCTACAAATCTTAAAACATCTTGCAGATTCCTTTTTAATGGCACTGATATTTTTTTAGAATCCGCTACAAAAACTTTTCCTTCCCCTAAGTGATAAGCTATGTTAACACAAGTTTGATATGTGTCACTTAGAGATGAGGACATGGGAACATGTAAAATTTCATCATATTCTTTTAATACTTTATTGTAAAGCTTAAGTATTTCAGCTACTGGAGATTGGACAGTAGAAATTCTACTTCCTTCTTCCATAAATTTATAAAATAATTCCTTATCTAGGGTTACCCCTTCTATATATTCATTTTCACCAATAATAAAAGGCATTGGAAGTATATAAAATCCATCCTTTTCGTCTTGTTGACTAAATCCACTATTGGTATCGGTAATAACCGCAACTCGTTTTCCCAATGTTTTAGTACCTTTCATCTATATATTCTGATATAACGGACTTATGTTTTCCTTCTAAAAATACTCCGGCTTCTTGTAATTCCCTTAATAACCATTCTGCTTTTGAATGAAAAACTGCTTCTTCAAAATCACTTAGCACTATTTCGTATAATTTTCCCCTTAATCCTACTGACTTTGTTTCAATAAAATAGGCTTCAACTCCTTTGAAACCCAGAAATTTTATCAGTTTTAAAGATGATACATCTTTTAAATAATAATAGTGATCGCATTTATTTAAATATGTATTTCTATCTCTCTTGTAATTTTTTGACATCTTTAACTCTCTAGCTAAAGTTTTATAGTATTTAGCTAGAGAGTTATAATATTGGTAATTATACAATCCTTTTTCAAAACTATCGATTTTCACAAAGGGTCTAATACAAGAATTTTTTATAGCTTCATAATTCATTTCTAAGAACTCTCTCTTAGTAATAGAATTATTTTCATACATCTTAATTAAAAAAGATCTATTTTCGAAGAATTTATCAAAAGCATTTCGCTTTCTAATCCCGATCAAGATATGCCTCCTACATTAAAGTCGCTAGTACTTGTCCAAATGCTCCAAAAATCATTACAGCGGCTAATATTAACCAGACAATCCTAAGGTTTTTCTTATTCTTCATTTATCTATTCACCTACAATCTAAATTGAATCTATTAATTTCCTAATGTTGCTTCTTCAGAAAACTCTCTTAAGCTTTCTGGCATTTCACTTGTTAATTTATCTATGTTTAGATATATTTTTGTATCGTGTTCTTCACTAATTTCTGTTAAATCTTTATGGATTCTAATTAAATCCTCATCTGAGAAATCTACAATTTTGTAAATACTATCTACGTAAATTTTTTCTAGGTCATAATCCATAGCCATCATTCCACAAATAAATCCATAAAATGCAGCTAGGGTTTTTACCCTGTATTCTGTAACATTGATAAGTCTAATATTAAAATCTAGGCTAAAAATGTGATCATCATCCACGTCGATAAATGCAATATTTCCGTTTCCTGTTTTAAATTCTTCATTTGCACTATCGATAAGCCATTTTGTTTTTCCTGAACCTTTTGCTCCAGTAATAAATTTAACCATTTTTAAATCATCCTTTCTATCCTTTAAATGTCTTTCCTTATTTAATTATATAAATATATTATATACGAAAGACCTTTTAATTGCATTAATTTCTATAAATTTTTAAATTTGCATGTTTTTCCTTGATACAAATTTTCTTTTTCCATCTTTTCTACAATATAATCTTGAATCTTCCACCAAGAAGTATCCCAATTGGAAAATAAAGTTTTTTCTTCTGGAGCCCTACCTAGTAATCTTTGCACTAATATAGATTCATCTAGATTGATTAAAAATGCTATCACCCTATCTATGTAATCTTCCATAGAACCCATTTGAAATTCTTTGTTTATATACATATTACCCATTGTAGTCCCTTCTACAATATAAAGGGAATGGATTTTAACTTCGTCTATTTTCAAAATAGAAAAGATATTTGCAGCTTCTACTATATCATCTAAGTCGTCCCAAGGCAGATTTCCTATTAAGTGGGCACATACTCTAAGATTTCTTTTTTTAGTTCTCAATACCGCATCTATAAAATCTGATAATTTATGTCCCCTGTTAATCTTATCCAAAGTTTTATTATTTACGCTTTGTAATCCATATTCTAGGGTAATGAAATATTTATCCTTTAAGGTCTCAAGGTAATCTAGCATTTCATCTGTTATGCAATCAGGCCTAGTGGAGATGCTAATGCCTACTATATCTGAAACATTTAAAACTTCTTCAATATTTTTTACAAATTCTTCATAGGGTAAGTAGGTGTTAGTAAAGCTTTGAAAATATGCTATAAAATTTCTTGCTCCATATCTTGAGCCGATGTAATCTTTATTAATTTTTAGCTGTTCAGTGATCGTGAGGGTATTCTCCAAGTTTTCATGGGATCCACCTTCTTCGGAACAGTATATACATCCTCCAACGCCACATTTACCATCTCTATTAGGACAAGTTAAAGGTAAACTTATGGGAAGTTTATAAATTTTTTCACCAAAATATTCTTTTAAATAGTCTGAATATTTATTATATATTTTATGCTCCATAAATTCCTATTCTAAGGATTTTAAATAATCCAATACTTCTTGGGCGTGTCCTGCAGGTTTAACATTTCTAAATTCTTTTATCATATTAGACTCTTCGTCAAATACAAAAGTCGCTCTTTCGGTTTTAATGGCATCTTTTCCATACATTTTCGTAGGACTTAAAAGCCCATATTGGCCACTTATTTCCCTGTCTTTGTCAGAAAGTAATTCAAAGGGTAAGTTGTATTTTGTTGTAAAGTTTTGGTGAGATTTAACTCCATCTCTGCTGATTCCTACTACTTCTACATCTAATTTTTTAAATTCATCATATAATTCTCCAAATTCAATGGCTTCCATAGTACAACCTGATGTGTTGTTTTTAGGATAAAAGTAAAGAACTAGCTTTTTACCTTTATAACTTTCTAATTTAACGTCTTCCCTTCGACTGCTGTTTAAATTAAAATCGTAGTTCACATTTCCTCCTTGTGTAAAATTAATAAAAAGAGGATTATTTATATAATCCCCTCTTATCTTATATTTTTACTCTTCGTCTTCCATTTCATCCACAAAGAATAACTCTTCAAATACGTCATTTACTTTGTTGAACTCTTCCTCTTCTTCGATTACACCAAGTACAGGAGTTCCGTCCTCTTCTTCTTCATATCTATAAATGTAGAATGCTTCTTCCTCTTCTTCATCTTCAGGTACGACTAGTGCAATGTAAGAAAAATCTTCTACATCGAAAATTCCTAAAACACCACATTCTACGTCTTCTTCGTTTCCTTCTTCATCTTCAAAAGTTAAAACGATAGTTTCTAATTCAATGCCTTCTTCGTGATTGTGTTCGTGGTTATGATCATGATCATGGTCGTGGTCGTGTCCGCATCCACAGCACTCTTTTTTATCTTTATCTGTCATTGTAAACCTCCTATTAAATTTAAACCTCTACATTATTGTATCCTATTTTCCATATATTTCAATAAGTTTTTATTCCGCCTTGAAAGATAATATCCCCTTTCTAATTCCCTCTTTATGCTGCTCCCATTCTTCCCAAGAAATTATTCCAAGGAGATAACCTTGGATATTAGATTTTAAGGACATTAAAGTATATTCATCTAATGTTTCAGCGTTCATGTCTCTAATAAAACTTTCAACAATAGCGTTTAAAATAAACTCTGATGCTTCATCTTCATGTCCTACTGCAAATCGACTGTGCTTTATACTACATTTGGCAATAGTTTCAAATCTTTTTCTCAAATATCGAACAAAATCTTCTACCACTACAGTTTTATCATTCTCTTCAATGTCAAATACTATCTTGAAAAATATATTCCATCTGAAATCCACATTTATTAATTCTACTAGATGCTTTCCAATTATCTTTTCATTTTTTTCTTCAAAAACTGGTTCTCTTGGTAATTCAATTATTTCGTCAAAATTTTGTTGTCTGTCTACGGTATCTGATAGTTTACTCAATAAATCCAAGAAGTCTTTTCCTATTTTTTTCTCCCCATCACCATTTTCTTTCATGAAGACATATTCGACAATTAAATCTACAATACTTCTAAAATCTACAACAAAACCTAGTTGAGTTCTAATTTTGTAAAAATAAATATCGTAAGTCATCTTTTTTATGATGTCTTTAATCTGTTCAAGACCACTTTCACTAGTGGTTTGCAGATTAAAAACATGGTCATATACAACTCGTAATTGCTTGTCAATTAATGATAAATTTTCTTTTATAGAACCCATCATATCTTTTATAAAGCTTTCGCTTAGGAGATAATTGTAGTTTTTATATAAAATACGGTGTTCAATATCCCCCCAAAAATTATTTACAAGGGATTTTATTTGTAACTCAAAATTATAGGTCCTTTCATCAGTTATGTAGTGACCGTCAATCTTATAGATTTCAAAACCATTTTTTTGATATTGGGGTTGGGGTTCATCTAATTTTAAAGCTACTTTCTTATTTTTGTGATTACAATAATACCCTTCACCTACGTGAATATCAAAAAGTTCTACTAATCTGTTGTAAACCTTTTCCTCATCTGGAATAAATCTACATTCAATTCTAAGACCGATTACATCTGATATGCCACCTAATAAATCTTCCACATTATCAAATTTTCTATATAAATCTTGTTTTAATATTTTTTCCTTAGCACTCTGGGGCGACTTAATACGAGAAATTACATTTAGATAATAATCCTCTTCGTGTAAAATGTCCTCTATTAGCATCTCTATATCATTTTTAGCAATTTGCAATTCGTAGGAGTCAGATGCAATCTTTTCCATCGCTTCTTCTACAAATTTAATCATTTCTAATTTCATATTTGTAACATACCTCCATTAACATTATACCCAATAAAAAAGAAAAAAGGAGTGAAATTCACTCCTTTTATTTAATATTAATGATCTGGGTCGCTAAAATCGAAATCCTCAAGTCCTTCTATCTCAATTCCTTCTTTATGTGCATAATCTAGAAGTGCTGCTTTTACAGCTTGTTCAGCTA
Organism: Tissierellia bacterium; assembly: GCA_012728775.1. The sequence goes on along the minus strand of JAAYEN010000295.1, from coordinate 2,557 downwards.
ATACAGAACAATGCATCTTTACTGGTGGTAGACCATCTAAAGCTTCAGCAACTGCCTTATTAGTTACTTCCATAGCTTCCTTAATAGTTTTACCTTTAATCATTTCAGTAGCCATTGAAGAAGTTGCAATAGCTGATCCGCATCCGAAAGTTTTAAACTTTACATCTTTAATAATGTCACCTTCAATTTCTAGATACACTTTCATAATATCACCACAAGTTGGATTTCCTACTTCACCAACACCACTTGGATGTTCCATATCTCCCATATTTCTAGGATTCATAAAATGATCCATTACTTTTTCTGAATACATTATTTTTTCACTCCTTTTAAATAATCTTCATATAGTGGACTCATATCTCGTAATCTTTGAACCACTTGAGCTGTTTTTTCCACTACAAAATCTATTTGTTCTTTCGTATTTTCTGTACTAAGGGATAATCTCAAGGAACCATGAGCTATTTCATGAGGTAGACCTATTCCCAAAAGCACATGGGATGGATCTAAACTTCCTGAAGTACAAGCACTTCCACTTGAGCCACAAATTCCGAAACTGTCTAGTAATAATAACATGGATTCTCCTTCAATAAATTCAAAGGAAAAATTAGTATTTCCTGGAAGTCTCTTTTCTCCTTTAGGTCCATTTAATCTAGAATGAGGAATTGCTTCTAGCATTTTATCAATTAAATAGTCTCTTAGTTCAGTTAATTTTTCCTTATCATTTGATGCGATTGATCTAGCATTCTCTAGAGCTATTCCTAAACCTACGATACCAGCAACATTTTCAGTGCTGCCTCTTTTTCCTCTTTCTTGTCCCCCACCTATCATAAAAGGAGGAAGCTTTAATCCTCTTCTGACGTACAAAACTCCTACGCCTTTTGGACCGTGGAATTTATGAGCAGACAATGAAAGCATATCTACTCCTAATTCTTTTACGTCTATATCTAAAATTCCTGCAGTTTGTACTGCGTCAGTATGGAAAATAATTTTATGCTCTTTTGCTATTTTTGAAATTTCACTAATAGGCTGAATAGTTCCTATTTCATTATTAGCATGCATTATGGATATTAGAATTGTTTCTGGTTTTATTGCTTTTTCTAATTCTTCTAAACTTATAAAACCTTCACTATCTACGTCTAAATAAGTTACTTCAAAACCATTTTTTTCCAAATATTCGCAAACATGTAATACAGCATGATGCTCTATTTTAGAAGTAATTATATGATTACCTTTTTCTTTATTAGCTTCTGCATAGGACCTTAAAGCCCAGTTGTCAGATTCAGTTCCTGAACCAGTAAAAAATATTTCTTTAGGATCTGCATTTAATACTTTGGCTACTTTTTCTCTAGCTTCTGTAATAGCTTTTTTGCTTACTTGGCCAATGCTATAAATGCTTGACGCATTTCCATAATGTTCTCTAAAATATGGAATCATGCCTTCCAAAACTTCTTCAGAAACTTGGGTAGTTGCTGCATTGTCCATATAAATTAATTCTTTCATCTTTCCTCCTACTAACTTTATATTATAATTCTGATAAACTGATAGATTCAGTTAATTCAGAAATCCCACTCTCAATTCTATCTAAAACAGATTTCATACGACAAGGTGAATCTTCTTTACATGAAGGAACATCGCCATCACAACATGACAACTCCACTTCACCTTCTAAAGCCCTCAGCACTTCGCCTATCGTAATATCATCAGGGTTTCTAGCCAATTCATAGCCGCCTTGAGCTCCCCTAATTGATGTAATTAAACCAGTCTTTTTTAGGAGTGAAAATAATTGTTCTAAATATGCTTCAGATATATTTTTTTCATTAGCTATTGTATTTACAGAAACAGGTCCATTGCCATAAGCGTCTTTCAAAACTTCCATAGCCAAAAGACCATAGCGTCCCTTTGTCGATAACTTCAAAAATATCACCCCTTCATTAATTCCAACCAATTTACTATGCTTTATTATAATATACCCTGAGCAAGAAAAAATCAACAATAATTTGTGGTATTTAAATAAATACTTAAATAGGAATTAAAAAAATTGTCAGTTTTGATAGATTTTCGCATTTATTTGCGGATATACTAGTGAAGGGAGGAAATCCATGGATGAAAGTAAAATTATAAAAAAATAAAAAAGAGAGATGAACAAGGGTTAATTCAATTTATAGAAAAATATGGCAACGTGATTAAAAGGAATTATTGTCAACACAATACCTCAGTATAATTATCTTTGGGATGAAATTATGAATGATACCCTTATGGATATATGGAAAAATATTAATTATTATGATAGTTCCCGCTCCTCCTTTAAATAACATTTTCTCTTTATGAAATACAAGCTAATAAAAGTAAACAAGTGGGAGAATCTTTTAAGGTATATATCCATAACAAATAATTTTAATTTAAAATGATTTGAATTAAGAGCTTTCTCAATATTGAGAGCTCTTTATTTTTTTATTTTTGGGTAAGTAGATAATATATTATTCTAGCAATTAATGGAGGTATGTTGTGGAAAAAGTTGCAATAATTGGAATGGGTATTGCAGGAACGGGAGTTTTGT
>JAAYEN010000270.1 GCA_012728775.1 Tissierellia bacterium | reverse complement strand
CTGTTCCGTTTTTGTCGTTTATTTTTATGATTGTTTTCGAGTCTTGGGCGTCCATATGATTTTTGAAATCTTCTTTTGATACCGTTATTTTTTCTCCAGATACGTCTTTCGGATTAATTATACTATAGACCGTATCATACGACACGATCCCCAGTCCTACAAATTCATGGAGTTCGTTTATATAATATCCATCCACACTTTTATCTTTATCGATTCCCAACATTTTTATTCGTTCCACATCATCCTGGCGAACTAATTCTACAGGTATCATTGTGATTACTTCATCTCTATCAAACGCCTCATAGTATCCATATCTCTCACTCATAACGGGTTTATAAAATTCTGAAACTGGACTTTTTGTTTCTATCAATTCTATTTTACCGCCATCATAAATCGCAGATGCTCCTACGACATTGTAAATATAATCCCTTAGTGCATCTTCAGGATTGAGTCTCCACACCTCTTCACCTTGATCGACTTTGTTTTGTAAACTTTCCAGATAAACATGGGATTCCTTATATAAGGCTACATTATATCCGCCAATATTAACATTACCCCAAGAGTTAACCCATCTTTCGCCTGCCCAAATCCCATCTTCGTTCTGATATATCGGTTTAGACAATAGAAATTTGTGTACATGACCTGAATTTAATATCAACTGGTACAATTTGTGCTTCCCCTCATAAGAAACTCTCGGCAGTATTCCTTCCCTTTCCAATATAGTTCTTGCAGCACTTTCTCTATTTGGAACGGAATTCATATGAAAGAAGCCACGATTCGCATTCCCAAAGTATTTTACATCATCTCCATTTTTTAAAAATAATAAATAAGGAGTTTCAACTTCGCTAAAACGATTTAGCCACCCATCTCCCAAAACATTTCCAGGAGCATGAGCCACTAATTTATTAGGTTTGAATTTGTATTCCAATTTCCACATTTCCAATGGCGTGTCCATAATATGTTCAAAAGTATCTATTAATTCAAATGATGTAATCTCATAATCTTCAATTCGAATATCCTTTGAAGAATCAGATTTTGAATATTCTTCTTCTAAATTTTTTATATCTTCTTCTATAAAAGCTTTGGCATACTCTTCTTCAGTCTTATAATTTTTTACTTTCTTAATGGGATCCTCTTTATCGCCATTTGTATTTTCACTTAAGGAATTTTCCTCCATCTTAGGCGAATCCGTCAAACACCCCACCATAGTCCCCAAAACCAAAATCACACACAAAACCAAAATCCAAAACTTAGGTTTTTTGTATTGTAAAATATTTTTTATCCTACTCTTTACATTATTTTCTCCAAAAGCTATGGGAGAAGCTGTGAGAATTTTTCTGCCAGTGGAAAAAGAAAGTAGCGATCTGGAATAATCCTTTTTAATACTCGTCCCTAATTCTCTAACGACTGCCTCGTCACACGATAATTCCATATCTACACTCATTAAATAATAACTCACCCACACCAAAGGATTGAACCAATGGATAGAAGTAATTACAAAAGCTAGGAATTTAAAAATGTGATCTCGTCTTTTCAAATGAATCTGCTCATGTTTTAATATGTATTCCTTTTCATTTTCCTGAAGTCCATGAGGAAGATAAATTTTCGGCCTTATTATTCCAAATACAAAAGCCGTATCGATATTTCTAGCTATATAAATATTATCGTCAATATAATTTGCATCTTTTAATTTTTCAGACAATTTCAAAGTGGAATAAATGCTATAAATTCCCAACAATCCAATTCCACTTAGCCAAATATAAGGAATAATATTTGTCTTCTTGGGAATTTCTATTTCTATATCAGGTATGTCTTTGGAAGTAGTTTCATAGGAAGTATTGTAATCAGGATTGTTTTCCAAAGTGGTGCTAGGAGTGTACTGCACCTCAGCTGACTTTTCTTCTTGAAAAACTCTGTCTCTTACCTTGATTATGCTAACAGAACTCTCAATTGAAAATGGGATAATCAATCGTAAAAATACTATCCCCCAAAGGACATAAGAAAATATCTTAGGTGCTCTTTTAAGTAAAACTCTAATCATAAAAATAAAAGCTATTACAAAGCTACCATCTATACTCATCTCCAAAATTTTTGAAAATAAATTATCCATCACTCCACCTCCTTGTGCTCATCGATAAGTTTTTGCAACTCATTGATTTCATCTTTGGAAAGTTTGTTATGTTTGGAAAAAGCAGTTAGAAATTTAGGAAGGGATCCCCCAAAATTTTCCTCTAAAAAGGATTTGCTCTTTTTGGAATTGTAATCATTTTTAGAAATGAGAGATTTCACCAAGCTATCTTCATTCTTAAATACAGACTTTTCCTCAATACGTTTTAACATCGTATAGGTAGTGGATTTTTTCCACCCAAATTTTTCTTCGCACATTTTCACAAGCTCCGATGATTTTACCGGCTCATTGTCCCAAATTATATTAGCCAAATTTTCTTCAGATTCAGTAAGTTCTTTAAATTTCATATATTCACCTCTCAGTCTACAACTCATAGACTTCTTGATTCAAGTCTACATCATGTAAACTATTTAGTCAATATAATTTGATTAAAATACAATAATATATTATGATTGGCCTTGGATAATAAAACGAAATTGAGGTGATTGACGTAGAGATTTATGACAAAACTGATCCAGTCAGTATAGAAAATTATGGCAAAAATTTAATAGGAAAAGCCTTTTTGGATTTTATTTTGAATTCAGAAGACACGACTACCACTGACGACATCAGCACCTACGGTATGATAGTCAATAAACACGGACTGGGAAATCATCTGGGAGAAAGATATTTCAATCTAGGAGAAAGGGGAACTTCCAAAACTACTTTTGCAGATGCAAATATCGAGCTAAAAATATTACCATACGAACTCACCAATGGAGAAGGATTTCGAGTAGTGGGAAATCTCGAACTAGAGGAAGTCAAAAATTTTTTGCCAGTAAATTTCAATTTTTATTCTTCAAATTTATGGAAAAAACAAAAACAGCTACTACTGATTTTCTACCTACGAGACAAGGGACTAGGCAGCAATCTTTTATACACTATAAATTACGTCAAAATGTTCACCCCAACGTCAGAAGATATAAAAATAATAGAAGATGACTACAAGAAAATTGTAAGAACAATTGCAAAAGGAAAAGCCCATGAACTATCCGAAAGTGACACCATGTACTTGGGAATTTGTTTAGGAGAAAATTCTTATACAAGCGGCAAAGTCTCACAATTTTATCCGCCATTTTCTTTGACAAATAAAAAGGTTTTTTGTTATAAAAATTCCTACATGACATATATACTAAATCACCACATCGTAAACGGAAAAGAAACCATAGAGCCAATAATAAAAGACCCAGCTCAATTGGATAGTAAGACCTTTGAAGAATTTATTCTAGAAAAAATCCACAACTACGCAGGCAAAACCGATCGAGAATTGTGCCAAATGTTTTCTAGAACTTACAATAACAATATCGACCAGTGGATAGATTTAACGTACAAAATGCTAGGCATCAATTCCAACTGCGCCCAAGAATTCGTCAAGGGAAATATAGTAATTAAGACAATTCGAATTGAAAGTAACGGAAAGGTCAAAGAAAAATTCTCACTACCGCCATTTAAAGCAAAGGAGCTAGTAGGAGAAAATTGGGAAGATTCCATACTGTATAACTATTTCAGAGAAACTAAATTTTTATTTGTAATTTATAAGAAAAATGGAAACTCCTACGAGCTCAAAGGCAGTCAGCTTTGGAATATGCCAGTAAATGATTTGGAAACCACAGTGAGAGAATCCTGGGAAAAAATAAGAAATATTTTAAGAGATGGACTAATTTTAACAAAACAAAAAATTAAAGGCACCTTCATCATCAAAAATAATCTCCCAAAGAAAAACGACAACCCGATAATCTCCATTCGCCCCCATGCCAAAAAACGCTACTACGTTTTAGAAACCGGCGAAACCATAGGCGACGACAGATACCAATACGGCGACGAACTCCCCGACGGCAGATGGATAACCAGACAAAGCTTCTTGATAAACGACGAGTATATTATGAAACAACTAGATGAAAAACTATTGAGGTAAAAATGACTTATAATAAATATAAAAATAAAATAGAAAAAATGATGAAAGAAGATTATGAAAATTTTTTCAAAGCTTTAGTAAGTTTGGAAAGAAATATTAATGATGAGGACGTACTTGACGATATGTATTACAATTATATGGACAATGATGATGTTATGTTGATTAGTGAGGATATATAGCTTTTTGTTTAATCTCAATTTTTTGCTCGTTTTAATAGTTTTTTATTTTTTAAAAAAATATTCAATAATTACTCAATATATTGGCAATGTTGAACTTATATTGCTATAATATATAGCAATAGTTAATATGCGGTTTCTATACAAGTGGAGGTGGGATTTTGGACCCTGGTTTGTATATGCCTGAGTTTTTTTCTAAACAAAAATACAATAATTTTTTTAATATTCCCTTTATGCAGCTTGTTGATGAAGGTTCACTTTTTGTGTCTATAAACTATTTTAGAGATTTGTATAGCAATAATAGAGGTAATAAAATATTTAATAATATAGTCAATGAACTGGTATTAAGAGGCGGCGTTTTTAAAATGGAGAAGCAAAGCGCCTTGTTCCCTAATGCGAACATAGATAATCTTGATAAAGTCATTTTAGTTGGTGATTCCACACCAGAAAACGCTTATGATAAGTTAGATTTAGAGTTTTTTAATATATCTTACATAAAGAAAACTTTTGGTATTGAAAATAATTTTTTTTATAACTATATTCCTATAGAAGGATTTAAGGTCTTTGGACTAGAAAATTCAGACATAGTCCTTCTAGAAAGAGAATTTATTAATCGTGGTTTTATTATTACTAATTTAAAGGCTAATAATAATTTAAACCCCAAGCAAAGCTTAAGTGATGTTAATAAAGATTTTAATAAAGAGAAACCTAAAGCAAATAAAAGCAAGCATTATTCGACTATTCTAAAGAATGCAATGATTCAAAAACATAATCTAACCAATTCTTCGATTAACATCGATGATTACACTTTTGCAAATTTTACTAATGCCAATAAAATCATGAATATAATTAATTCTAATTCTTCTCTAAAAGAATTGAATATACGCGACCACCTTATGCCTATAAACGAAGACATATTTAAAAATAATTTTATTAATATGAATATTAATTTTTTAAGTGAGTTGAATTTTAAAAAATGCCTTGATTTAGTATCTTCAAATATGAACAATGAAGATATCAATAACTTAATTAATATATTGTCAGAATTTAAACTTATTATTCCTGATAATAAAATTGAAGATAATTTTTATAGCAATAAATCCAAAAAAAATGTTGATTTAGAATCTATTGAAGAACCAAAGTCACAAGAATATATGCGCCTAATAATAGCATTAAATAATATAAAAGATATCAAAACAGCAATTAATGAAGATTATCAGCATTCAAATATTGAAAAACAATGCTCAATTACAACTAATGAAAACTCCGTTTTAAATTCTAATCGTAAAGGTTTTGGTAACTTCATTGATAGAATAAAAAATAAGTTTAGGTCCTTCATTAATCAAACCAATACTGATGAAACTACCTTTATTGAAGATGAATTACCTCTAGATATTAATTCTCTAGATTTAAAAAAACCTTTAGCTAACGTTGCTGAAGATACCATAATTGTGAATAAAGCAGATATTAATAGTACAAGAGAAAAGGTAATAACGTCATACGATGAGGTGCAAAGCCTCACTACGACTAAATCAAATATATCTGAAAAACAACTTAACAGTATTAAATCCAAAATAGGCTCCATTATTTCAATAAATGAAGTAAGGAATTATTTAATATCTGATAATACAACATTTGATTTTACCTATCAAGAAATTATGAACGATTTAAATCAAATCCTGGGAAATGATTATATAATTAATGAAAATTACATTTTTAAAGAAAACATTACTGATGAAAGTATTGTTACTTTTCTAATTGAACAAAACTTTAAAGATAAAATTTTTAATTTGTCTAGCTATAGACAATATCTATCTTTCATTTCTTCTGCAAAAAAAATAAAAAATAATATCTTTACTGACATCAATGAGAATGAGTCTGTTTTTTCAAGATTAGAATATATACTAGACAACTCAAATGAAAAAGTAAGAAAGCTAGAAGACAAAAAGTATACCTTTAAAGAATTTGATAATAATGTTATCTTGGATTCTGAACTTGTCAAAGATAAAGTAATAATAAGCAATACCCTATTAAGCTTTTTAAAAAATGAAATCAAAGATATTAAACCTATAGATGAAATATATAAATTACTAGAATCTAAGCATACACAATTTAATCATGAAGAAATTAAACTGTGTATAGACAATCTTGGAATTGTACTTAGCGATAATTTTACAGTCTCTCAAAAATATGTTTATAAAAAAGATATCTCGGATAAGGATATCGCACTATATATAATGGAAAATATCTATAAGGATAAACTATTTAACCTAACAGATAAAAATGATTATTCATATTTTATAAAATGTGCCTTAGAGATAAAAGATGATGTATTTGAAGTCAAAACTAGAAGTAAAATCGCTATCACCATCCGATTAGAAACTTATTTTAATAGTTCTTTGGAAATTGTCAATTTAGGTGATGGTATTTATAAGTATAAAACTGATAATCTAGGTGAAACTACATTAGAAAATGACATAACAAATCTAGTAAAAATTGATGATACTAACAAAGATGAAAACAAAATAGTTAAACCAAATCACACTAATAAGGTTGAAGAGAAAACTCAACATACTAATGACAATCAAATTAGTTTAGATAAGAATAAAGTTACTGAAGTTACAACTCTATTCAGTCAGATAAATTTTGAGAATATTGATGAAATTAATGTAGAGAACAGTTCAAAAAATAATTTAATAGATGAAATTAAAAAAAATACAGAAGAAATTGTAAATATTGAAATAATCAATGGAATTATAGATTCAAATGATTATCTAATTAAGAATAATCTTATTGATGACTTTAAAAAAAATCTTAGCCAATATCTTGGAGAAGATTATTTAGTTGAATCTAAGTTTATTTGTAAAAAAGATATCTCAGATAGGTCAGTTGTTTTATTTGTTATGAAAGAATATTATAGCGAAAAATTTTTAAACCTTTCAAACGATCGAGATTATTTTACTTTTATGATTTTATTAAAAAGTATTAAGAAAAAAATATATGCCTATCTAGATGGAAATAAATATAAGACCAGTATAAAGATAAAAGCAATATTAGATGCAAATTCTCGATCGATAATGAATCCTTGGAACAATAAGTATAAATATATTACATCTAACGATATTCCTGTAAAGCTAATTGTTTCTTTGCACAGATTTATTCAAAATCAATTAAACAACAATAACGCCGTACATCAATACCAAATTTCAAATGTTTTTAGAAGACAAATAAGTGAATATGGTTATGATGGTGACAGTATATACAATTATATCAGTCTAATATTTAATGATATGTTTCTATTTGAAGATCATACAACCTTGAGATCATTAAGAACTATAAAAAACTTAAATCAAGAGAAAGATCCGAAAAACATAAAATGTGAAAGAGAGATCGACAGTAAAAAAATTGTATTTAAACCAAAATCTATTACGAATAACCATACAAATTTAAAACCAGAAATTAAAGAAATAGTAAAGAAAAATTTCAAGAATTTATTTGATAAAAAAAATTATGTTATCGTAAAAGAGTTATATGATTCAGTTCAGTTTGAATCTGGAGTTTATGAAGATTTATCTGAACATAAATATGATGGTGATAATTTTCATAGGTTATTAAGGAGTATATATCCTGATATGGGCGGAAATGCTAAAGTCATGTTTAAATATAGTTCTAGACTAAATAATTTGAAAATTTTAATTTCTGAAATTGGCATTAAAGAGAAATATAGTGACTCTGATTTTAACAAAGCAATAGAAACTCTAGGTTATGGTGAAGCCTGGGGAAGAAATTTTATTGAAAAAAGTGTTAAAAATAAAAAATTAGTTCCAATAGATGACACATACTACATTCTTTCCGAAAATTTTACACTAGACAATAATTCAAAAAAAATACTAGAAGATTTTTTAAATGAAAATATAAATGAAATAGGGTATATCTCATTATATAAAGAACGTTTTAAGCTAAGT
>JAAYEN010000034.1 GCA_012728775.1 Tissierellia bacterium | reverse complement strand
TGGAATCAATATTTATACGAAAATTGCTTAATTGAAAAATAATAATTTTGGAGGATAGAAGATGCTAATAGATTTAACCCTAAAAATTACACCAAAAATGGTAAAAGACGCACAAGGAAATGAAAAAACTGCTTTAGTGGGACATTTAGGGACACATTTCGACGTAATGAACAAAGTGTTCCCATTGGAATATACGGAAAGGAAAGCTATAGTTTTTGATGTAAGTCAAATTGGAGATAGAGAAATTGCAATTTCCGATATCAATATGGAAAAGATTGAAGAAAATATGTTTGTGGGGTTTTATACGGGATTCATTGAAAAAATAGATTACGGAACAAAGGAATACTATAAAGATCATCCACATCTAGATGTAAAATTAATTAATACATTGCTAGATAAAAATATTTCTATAATTGGGATAGATTTTGCTGGAGTTAGAAGAGGCAAGGAACATAGTCCAATGGATCAAATTTGCGCAGATAGAGGTGTATTTATCATAGAAAACCTGGTAAATCTAAAATCTCTAGCCGAAAGCAATGAGTACTTCATCGCCAATACTTATCCAATGAATTATGAAGGAATGACAGGACTTCCTTGTCGAGTAGTTGCTAAGGTTTGATTTATTAAATTAGGGAATATAGTATGTAGTTGGTAAACCTTTTTATCAACTACTATTTTTAATTTCAAGGAGGTAGTTATGATTATATATAAGATGTATTCGGACGAACTAAAGGATGTTAGTATAGCTGATGGATTTTTTGACGGATGGCTAAATCCTCCTGATAAGAAAACTCATAGAAAAATATTATCAAATAGTTTCAAATCTATTGTAGCTATAGATGAGAGTACCAATGAAATCATTGGCTTTATTAATATTATCAGTGATGGAGTTTTAACAGCCTATATCCCTTTTCTAGAAGTAATAAATGATTATAAAGGACAAGGAATTGGAAATAAATTAGCTAAAATGGCTATGGAAGAATTTAAAGACTTCTATATGATAGATATAATTTGCGATTCAGAATTAGTTCATTTTTATGAAAAGATGGGCATGAGAAAATCCAATGCTATGATAATTAGAAATTATGAGAGTCAATCAGGAGTATAATAGGAGAGTAAATATTGGAGTAGTTTTATGAAAATTTTATTAAGTTTTATAGATGGACCTAATGCAGATTTAGAATATAGTTCTAATGATGAATTAGAAATATTTATGAATAATTCAAATTTGGACGGTCTAGAAATTGTCAGATGTGGTGGCAGTGAAGTAGTAAAGTCAGAAAAAGTAATTGGCGTTCATCTTCCATTTTTTAATTTTTGGATAGATTATTATAAAGGAGATGAAAAACGTGTTATAGAAGAGTTTGGAGACTTAAAAACTGCAAAAAAATTTTATCAATATGAACCAGAAGATTTATATAAGTATTTTTTACCAGACTTAGAATATGCAAATTCTAATTCAGAATATGCTGTATTTCATGTAGCTGATATTCGCAATGTAGATTATTTAGCTCAAGACTACCATTATTCAGATATAGAAGTTATAGAAAGCTCTATAAAACTTGTAAATAAAATTTTAGAAAATTCAAACTTTGACAAATTGCTACTTTTTGAAAATTTATACTTTCCTGGACTCCAGTTTAATGATGTGAGTTTAGCAAAACACTTGTTAGAATCTATCAATCACGATAAAGTAGGCTTTATGCTGGATATAGGTCATCTTATGAATACAAATGAATCTATAAAAACTGAAGATGAAGGGTGGAAGTATATAGATAGGATAATGGACAAATTTGAAAGCTTAAAAGAATATTTCAAAGGAATTCATCTTCACACTTCCCTTGGTGGAGAATTCAGACAAATGTATAAAAACAATCCGCCTAAACTATCAGAGGACTTTTATAAAAGATTCGAAGAAATCTATCACTATGTCTCTGAAATAGACCAGCACAATATAGTCAAGTCTCCCTTGGCAAATAAAGTTATAGAAAAAATTTCTCCAGAATATCTGGTTCTAGAATTTAGTTCGACAAATAGAAATGACAAAGAGGAAAAGCTATACGAACAGATGAAAATATTAAGAAAATAATTAATTATACAGATGGTATTATTATTTTGTTTTTCTGGGTATTAAATAAATAGATATTTTATAGCAATTTCTAACAAAGGGAGCGATATTATGAATAAAAACATTATTGAAGGAAACTGGGAAATGTTTAAAGGTAAAATCGAAAGCGAGTGGGGAAAACTTACTGATGAGCCTGATGTAGAAGCCAAAGGAGATATAAAACAATTTCAAGGCTACTTACAAAAACAATACGGATGGGCAGAAGAAGAAGCAAAAGAGCAGTTTAAAAAAGTAGAAAAGATGTATAAAACTTTGACAGAAGAAGATGGCAAGCTAGACAAAGCTATGGATGAAACATCTGAAAAAATTGACAAAGTTGTAGATAAAACATCTGAAAAAATTGATAAAATCTTTAAGTAAATAAAACTAAGTGGATGGCAATTGTCATCCACTTTTTGTATTTGGTCATTTTGTACATTCTATTTTATAAAATAGAATGTATAATTATAAAAAATGAGGTGATAATTGCTATGAGAAAAATATATACTACAGATTTAGCTTCAGTATCGGGACCATATTCCCACGCTGTGGATGCAGGAGATTTCGTCTATGTGTCAGGACAAACTGCAAGAAATGCAAATGGAGAAGGGAAGTTTGCCGAGTCTATAACAGATCAAACCCACGAATGCTTTAATTTACTTTTTGATATTTTAAAAGAAGCAAACTTAACTCCTGACGATGTAGTAAAGGTCAATGTATTTCTAACCAGTATGGAGCATTTTAACGAAATGAATGAAGTGTATCAAGAAAGATTTTCTGCTCCATATCCAGCTAGGACTTGTGTCGCTGTGTTGGAGCTTCCTTTAGGAGCGGATGTAGAAATAGAAGTAGTTGCAAAAAAATTCAAATAGAATTTTAGATGTTCTAGTTTTAGAGCATCTTTTTATTTGTCGTTAAAAGAATTTATAACATTAGAAAAAATTTATACGATATGCACAAATTTGCTAATAAATATGTATAAATTGAATAAAGATTCAAGATGGGAAAACGATTATCATATAAACAGGAAGAAATATATACATAAAAATTAGGAGGAATAAGTTATGACAATCAAAGAAAAGAAACCTATCTCAATAACGACGCAAATTATTGTGGCCACAGTTGCTGCATTGATATTTGGATCTCTAGTAGGACCTTGGTCAAAAAATATAGAATTTATTGGAACGATTTGGTTAAGATTGATACAGATGTCAATTGTCGTATTAGTTATGACGTCTGTTATGGGAGCTGTGGGAAATATCGAAGGAGCTGGAGCGGGCCGTATGAGTTTTCTTACCTTTAGATATATAATTATTTTCACTGTATTATCTGCGGCATTAGGACTAGCATTGGCATTTGTTTTCAAACCTGGCGTCGGTATTGATATTGGCGTCGGTGGAACAGCAACAGGCACCAGTGAATTAGCGACTGCTTCGGTGACAGAAACTTTAACTAACTTTGTACCAACAAATATTTTTGCGGCTATGTCTTCTGGCTCTACAGTACAAGCAATTGTATTTTCGTTAATTTTTGGTGTTGCTATGGGAAAATATATTAAAGTATCAGGAAGAGATGATTTGCTATTAGTTATTAAAGACATAAACGGCGTTATTATGGAAATCATTGGTATGGTTATGAAGTTAGCACCTATTGGAATTTTTGCTTTATTGGCACCAGTTGCTGGTGTTACAGGATTTAGCGTTATACTTCCAATGCTTAAGTTCTTATTGGCATTATTAGTTGCAGATATAATTATGTTCTTGGCTTATTTTCCAATTACTGCTTTCAGAGTAGGTGTTAGCCCATTTAAGATGCCGAAGAAATTTGCTAAGATGGCAATCATGGCTCTTACAATCACATCAAGTGCAGTATGTTTGCCAACAAAAATGGAAGATTCAGTTGAGAAATTTGGTGTAAGTAGAAGAGTTACAGACTTCACAGGTCCTATAACGATGACGATGAATAGCTCTGGTGCTGTTGCTTGTTACGTCCTTGCAATTATGTTTATGGCTCAAGCTACTGGCACAGTTCTTTCGACGACAGAAATATTAACTGGTATTATGCTTGCAATTATGATGGTAATGGGAACTATTGTAGTTCCAGGTGGCTCTATTGTAGTCTACACATTCTTTGCCCAGTCCCTTGGACTTCCTTACGAAGCCATTGCTATATTAATCGGTATCGACTGGTTTGCTGGTTCATTAAGAACTATAATGAATGTTACTATTGACGTTTTGATAGCTATGTTAGTGGCTCACGATTTGGGCGAGTTCGACAAGGATGTATATAACGATTTGAAAAAAGTTGAGTATGTAAAATAATAAGATAATTTTATGGCAGGTTTAGATGACAATTCTATTCCTGCTATTTTTTATTAATTCATCAATGGGGTATAAGTCTAATCGGGTGATATTATGATTAAACTAAAAGGAAAATATTCAGAAGGAATAGTTTTTACTGACCAATTTGAAGAATCAGGAATAGAACAAATTCAAGATTTGCTAGATCAGCCTTTTTCAAAAAATTCTAATCCGAGATTTATGCCTGATTATCATGCGGGATTAGGTAGTGTGATAGGTACGACAATGTTGGTTAAGGATGAAATATGCCCCAATTTAGTGGGTGTCGATATAGGATGTGGAATCAGGACTGAAATATTTGAAACACCTCATAAAATTGATTTAAAAGCATTAGATGACCATATTAGAAGGAATATACCATCAGGATTTAAAGTCCATGATAAGGAAAGACGGATGAGTTATCTAGATAGATTATATATGAGAAATGAAATCAAAGATCAATCGAGAATAAAAAAATCCATTGGAACTCTGGGAGGTGGCAATCATTATATAGAGATTGGTAAAGAAGAAAATGAGGGTGAGTACATTCTCACAGTTCATTCAGGTTCTCGAAATTTAGGTTTACAGGTAGCCAATTATTATCAAAAGATAGCGGCATCTCTTTCAAAAAACGAATTCAATACCAGTGCAGAAGAGCTTGTAAAGATGCTGAAGGCTCAAGGTAGGGAAGATGAAATTGCTTATGAATTAAAAAAACTAAAAGAAAATCCAATTGCTCCAAAAGGATTGGAGACATTAAAAAACAGTGACAAGTGGTATTATGAATATCTGCATGACATGAACGTATGCGTAGAGTTTGCATTAGAAAATCGAGCTGTTATGGCAGAAGTAATTTTAGATTTTTTAAATCCCAAAAGAATTAAAGGCTTTGACACAATTCATAACTATATAGAGTTGGAAGATGAAGGTAATCATATACTTCGAAAAGGTGCTGTTGCTGCCTATAAAGGCCAACTTCTTACCATTCCAATGAATATGAGAGACGGAATTTTGATTTGCGAAGGACTTGGAAATCAGGATTGGAATTATTCTGCACCCCACGGCGCAGGGAGATTGATGAGTAGAAATCAAGCGAAGGAAGATATAACTTTAAAAGACTACGAGGAATCTATGAAGGGTATCTTTACGACTTCTGTTAGTAAAGATACAATCGACGAAGCTCCTTTTGCTTATAAACCTATGGAAGATATAATCAAACACACAAAGGACACTGTGAAAATTCTTAAGCGTGTAAAACCTATTTATAATTT